>NZ_JAFKIC010000150.1 GCF_017306585.1 Mesorhizobium sp.
CGCCGAGCGCGTCGCCCGCAGCCTCGATCGCAACGAGGAGGCCCAGCGATCAAGCCAGCAGGAGCAGGACGGTTCCGAGGTGAAGTCGGTCGAGCTGGAACGGCTCACTGCCGAAGGCATCACCTATATCGAGCGCCGCAACGTGCTCGAAATCATGCGCGATGAGGCCGCCGATCTCTACGAGGCACAAACCGGATCGGCGTGGCGGCCGCGCACCGGCTCCAAGGTCTCCCACCAGGCGATGACAGCGGCGGTGATCGACAGCCGCGACTTCCTCGCCGCCCGCCGCCTCGCCGAAACCGAGGTGCTCGTTCCAGCCGGCACCAAGATCGCCTTCGCCGGTGGTCTCGACTGCAAAGATCACGACCGGATCTGGGACGCGCTCGACAAGGCCCGCGAAAAGCATCCCGACATGGTGCTGCTCCACGGCGGCAGCCCGCGCGGCGCTGAGCGTATCGCCGCCTGCTGGGCAGAGAACCGGAAGGTCACCCAGATCGCCTTCAAGCCGGATTGGAACCGACACGCCAAGGCGGCTCCGTTCCGCCGCAACGACCAGCTTCTCTCGGTGGTCCCCTACGGCCTGATCGTCTTTCCCGGCTCCGGCATCACCGACAACCTTGCCGACAAGGCCCGTCGGCTTGGCATCCCCGTCTGGCGGTTCGCGGAGGGCGGCGCGTGAAGCGCCGCTTTCCTCGCATCCGCACCACCGAACCCGACCGCGCGGTCGGGTTCGGTCCCGCGCGACGTGGACCAAAGCCGTCCCGGGACAACCCGTCTATCCTGATCCGCTCGATCCAGGACGTGAGCCTTTGGCTGGCCGACAAGGACCGCTAGCTCCACGCGCCTAGCTTCTCCGGCAGCGGCAGGGTCCGGGCGCGCCGGCCTGCGGCCGTCCGGGCTCTAGTCGCGGCGTCCCGCCGCTCCCCGCGCCGGCTTCGCCGTCTCGGCCTTCGGGTGACGATCCCTCGCGCAGGGCCAGAGGGAGAGGGCGGCCGGCGCGGGGCGGGGGACACTGGAGAGAAAGGAAGTCACGATGTCGATGATATTTATAGGTGGATCAAGTGAGATATTCGAGCTGCCGGAACCTGCCATCACTCGCATCGGCGCAATCGTTGCTGCCGAGCACGGCGTGCTGATTGGCGACGCCTCGGGAGCCGATGCCGAGGCGCAAGGCCTGCTCGCGGGCTACAAGTACGAGCATGTCGGCGTCTTCCATGCCGGCAAGGAACCCCGCAACAATCTGGGCGACTGGGCCGCCTTCCATGTTCCTTCTCCTGACGATGCCACAGGATACTGTGGCCACGCCGCCAAAGACCGGGAGATGGCGCGGCGCGCTGACTTCGGCATGATGGTCTGGGACGGCGCATCACCCGGCACTGCCGTCAACGTGCTTCGGCTTGCCATCGCGAACAAGCCATGCGTCATTTACGATCTGGCCAGGGGCACCATGGCGACCACGTACAATGTGGGAGACTGGTGCTCCATGCTCCGCCATGCCGGTCCGGACATTCGCCGCCAAGCCGAAGCCCGCATGACGCCAGACGAGCGTCTGGCGCTGCCAGGATGATATGGGCGCGATCCGCCGACAGCCCGGCGGGTCCGATCGAATATGTTTGATCCGGCTCCGAGCTCCAACTCCACTTGTTTGAGCGGCCGGAGCTGACCCCTTGCGAAACCGGCCCACGCGCAGAGCCGCAGGCGTTGTGCACGATGATCATCTTGACCCGTCTCGCATCTGAAGCGGGTGCGAGCGTGGCGAACAACCTGGCTAGCGCGGTCATCCATCGTGGCTTCGAGGCATTGCGCTGCCGAGGGGCGTGAAGTTCGCTGCCAGTCGGCTCCGATCTTGAAAACGCTATGCCGCCATACCGAACACGCAAGGCGGTCACGCGCCAGGCTGCTTTTCGATGTGTTGGCAATGCCGACGACATGACCCGAGAGGCTGCAGCATGTTCCTGCGATCCGGCACCGTTGCGTCGGCGGTCTAGCGATGGCGGCCTGAGTTCTTTTCCTTCGGTCGCATCCGGGCCATTCCCGTTTCATGGCGCCTTTGTAGACGACCGCCTGCTTTGTGCGGTCAACCCCCGTTGGGGGTACACTCGGCGAATATTCAGGAAAATTCGATTTCTGTTTTTGGTCTTCGGGCAGGCGAAGGGCCTGCCCGCAATTTTTCGGCAAATAGAATTTTCCAGAATTTTCGCCGAGATGACCGCAGCAGGACGGCCCTCTCCTTTGGCGCCATCGGGAATGGTCCCGATGCAACCGAAGGAGAACTACCATGGCCACCACGATCGCAAACCTCACCACCAAGGCCGACGGCTCGATGGAAGGCGTCTTTGCCACGCTCCGGGTCAACGCCCCGATCACCCTCATTCCGAACACCAACAAGTCGCGCGAGGACGCCCCCGACTACCGGATCGTCAACAAGCGCACGGGCTTCGAGATCGGAGCCGGCTGGCACCGCATCTCCCAGCGTTCGGGAGAGGAGTACCTCTCGGTCAAGCTGGAAGCCCCCGAGATCGGCGTCATCTTCGGCAATCTCGCTCCCGCCCCGGGTGGCGAGGAAAACAAGAAGGTCATCCTCTGGAACAACCCCCAGTGAGGCATCGGTGGCCGGCCCCGCAAGGGGCCGGCTCCCCCGGACAAAAGGAGGTTGCAATGAGCCGCTACACCATCACCGTCAATGGCACCAGCACCGGACAGGGCCGCGCGGACCCAGACGCTGTCATCGGCTACGATCCACCACTTCGGACCTACTTCCTGCAAGCGTTCCCGCACGAGGAAACCGACGAGCCCGGTCTTTGGCTCGGCACCCACGATCGCGCGTTCGAAACGCTTGAGGATCTTCACCGCGCAGCCATGTCACACGGCTACGACTTCATCCCGCTGTCGCCCAAACTGGCCGCAAAGCTGGTCGACGACAAAGCGGCAGCCAGCGGGCGTCCGGTGCGAGACACAGTCTTCGGCCAGGTGCTGAAACACCCCAACCAACCCAAGTAGGCAGACACATCTCAGGGCCCGCGACGGAACGCTCCGTCGCGGGCCCTTTTTTTGCGCGACGCAAAAGAGCCACGAACATCACCCGCTACAGCAAGAGACAGCGACTCCAAACCGCCGATTATTCCTTCGGCAGTTTGTGCTGATGAATGCGGATATAGTCCTGGACAGCCTTTCGTAGCAGTTCGGTCATGCTGTGCCCGTTGCTGATCGCCAGCAACTTGAACTGGCGCTGCTCCGCAGCCGTTAAATAGTAGCCGCAGCGGATCATCTCCTCCTCGCGAATCTTCTTTCCGGCGATAGGGTCCTTTTTCTGACCCTGCCGCAGCAGCTTGCGGAAATCGGGCCCGACTGCCGGGGACGGCTTTGTCGATTCCTGCATCTGTGGCGGAGCTTGCTCCTTGATCCCTGACGTCTCGACCTTCGGCGGGATGAACATGCTGGGCAGCGCAGGCGGCTGCGTGGAGATCGCCTTCATCATGCGGGCCTTCTTGTCGTCACCGGGTTTCGGTGCGGTTTCTTCGCTCATGCCGCGTTCCTTGTGGCCTCGATGAAGGTTTGCAGAAGGTCGTCAAAGACCCCTTCACTCTCGGCAATCGCCTTCGCATCGGGCACATCGGGGCTGTAAAGGGTCTGCCCGGTCTGGAGGTCACGGTAGGCAACGCGATTGTGCAGGACGTGTTCTGCAATCGGCGTGCCGTTGGCCTGGATGATGGCGCGCAGTTCGGTCAAGGCTCGCGCCCTGCCATCGATGATGGTCTGCTTGGTCAGCACGAATATCGCAGGCAGCGGTCTCCCCCGGCTCTCGACCGCCAGCGGGATGTAGTGGTCGGTGATCTGGATGGCGGCGGTCACATCGTCGAGGGCAAAATAGACCGGCACGACGACAATATCGGCGGCGAAGAGCCCAGCCATGAGGTTATCGTTTGTGGTGCCTTCCGTATCGATCAAGACGACCGAGCGTTCACCGTTGTGAGTGGCTGCCGCGCGAAGGATTTCCTGCGGGGTCATCGCGCTCACCATCTGGAGCCTGTCAGGACGATTGCCAGCTTCGCCCAGCATCTGGAACCAGCGGTTCATGTTCTGCCGCCGGTCGCCATCGATAAGAGTAACTGAATAGCCCCGATGCAGCGCGACGGATCCGAGGGCGCGCAGCATCGTCGATTTGCCAGTGCCGCCCTTTGGGATCGCAGCGGAGATGATCATGGGGGCCTCCTTCCGGCGTTGTCTCCTTGTTTCCATATCAACATGGCAACAAGTCATCATGGACACATGAAACGAAATCACGGTCGCAACATGGTGACATTGTCGACGGGGAAGACTGGTTTGGCAACCCAGGCGCGCATCGATAAGGGCTCGCTAAAGGGGCAGTTTTTGCGCAGCTCCTATCTTCAGCAAAAAGGGGTCCGGTGGCCCGTTGACCTCGCGTTTTCCGACTACGGTTTTCCGGCGGCCCATCAGAGAGCCGATGTTTCCATGTTAACATGGAAACAAGTCGCCAACGCATCAAAGACACATCGCATCAAATCACGATGGGAACATTTCGCCCGCGCCGCTGCCGCTGACAACTGGGCGGGTGAGAGGCTGGTGGGAAGACGCGCCCATAATTAGCTTTCCTGCTCACCTCTATTGGCAGGATAGCCTATTTTGTGATACACACAAAATAGGCGGCGCGGCCCTGTCGGTCCTTGGCGCCCGCAAGCGGGCTTGAGAGATGGATGCAGACGCCCAGAAAGCAGCGGTGAGGAGCGCGTCACGACGCTACGGCGAGGTGACGCACATCCGGTTTTCGGCTGACGAGCTGGCCAACCTCAAAGCCATTGCGGAGCGGGAGGGCGTCACCGTCAGCGAGGTCGTCCGGCGTCTCGTGCGGGCAGAGGTCGGGCATCTGCCTGTCGCATCAGAGGCGTTGCGGCCGGCGATCGTGGAGATGACCGATCAGCTGCGGCGCGTCGGCATCAATTTCAATCAGGCCGTGCGCGCCATGAACGACGGCCGTGTTTCCCATGATGAGGGCCTTGAGCAGGCGTTGATCGCCGTGGGAGACCTCGTGCGGCAGTTTCGCGAGGAACTGAAGGCAATGACTGGCGGATCCCGCAAGGCGAGGAACGCCAAGCCATGAGCGGTCGTCTTGCTGGCTACGCGGCCGAAATCGAACGCTATCTGCGGGGCGGGTCCGGCATGAAGCGTGAGGAACTGGACGACGACAAGGCCGCGACGAGCGCCCGACGCGGGGCTGCCGAATTCCAGACGACGAAGAGTTATGAGCTGACCGGTGGCGGCAGACGCCTCGGGCAAGGACAAGGCGGCTCACCGGTAAGTGGCGGCACGAGCGCCCCTCGTTCTTCGCCAGGAGGGTTGGGGACGGCGGGGAGCTCCGTCTCCAGCAGGGCACCAAAGTCCACTACTGCAAGTTCGCCCAAGGCCGCTAGGGCGCCGATCCTGGTCTATGGCGCCACGCTCGCCGGTTTCCGGCCGGAAGAGGAGGAGGAAGACTGGAAGCGGCTCGGCGGCGGCGGTGGCCGTGGCGCTGATCGCTCTGGCGCTACAGGACGAGCGGCGCGGGCGGGCTATCAGGCGCGGGCCGTCGCGGCACGGGCAGGCTATGCGGCGGGCGCGCAGCCTGCCGTGTTCAAGGTCATGCCCAATCCTCCGTCGACCAGGCAAGCCGCCGCGCGGCTGCTCAATTACATCGGGAAGCGTGAGGACGAAAAAGGCGAGAAACGCGACATCGAGATTTTTGACGAGGACGGCCAGGTCCTTGCGACAGGCGGCGCACGAAAAGCGTTTCTGGAGACGTTTTGCGAAACGTTCGAACCGCCCTTGGAAAATACCAATTTTATCGAGGTTCGTTTCGAGCTCGCTGGCCAGGTCGCCGATGCCGCCTTGAGCGAAGCCTTGAACAAGGCCTTCGGCGCAAAACCGTTCATCTATGCTCAGGACGGCCAGGCGGTGGAGGTATACGCACACACCGATGAGCGAGCAGCACCGCTCGCCAAGGTGCTTGCCGGTGGTCGTGAGAATTCGCGCAGCAAGGCTCTCGACAAGATCGAGGCGCGGTTGTTCGAGGCCATGGGCGCGGCGGGGGTGGTAGCCAAGGCAGAGGTAACGGCGGCCGTGAGCCGTGAACCCAAAGCGAAATACTTTTTGCAAAAGTTCATCCGCACCCACAGCCACGTCCGCCACGCAAATGGCGAGCCTGTGCCCGGGGCGAAGAATGCCACCAAGGCGGCGGCTTCGGTCTATGAACAATGGCGCCCGCAGTTTTCGGGACGTGAACGCCGCAATGCCTATCACCTGCTTTTCTCGGCAAAGGCCGGCACCGATGCCAACGCCGTCATGGCCGCGGCGCGCGCCGTGATGGAGGAGCGAGCGCCAGGATACAAGTTCGTCCTGGCGCATCACAAGGACACCAAGCACGTCCATATCCATGCGATGGTGCAGGCGCGCTCTGCCGACGGTGAGCGCCTGAAATTCTACAAGCCAGATCTCGCGGCCTGGCGCGAGACCTTTGCGGAAAAAGCACGCGAGAACGGCATTGCGATGGTGGCGACGCGGCGGATGGATCATGCGATGACGCGGCCCTTCACGAAGGAGCATGCCGGAGCCTACAGCCGTGCCCAGAGCGATCCGCGCTACCAGGTCAGCGCCAGGACGATAGAGCGGGTGGAGGCCAAGCGGCAACGCCGTTTGGATGGACAGTCCCTTGTCGTGAACGGCGATGCAATCGCTGCCGCATGGCAAAAGACTGTGACGACGATGCGGACGGCGGGCGTAGTCGGTCAGGCTCTCGCGGCAGCGGAGTCGATCAGCAACAATTTCCTCCAGTTCCGTCGCGATCGCACAGGGCAGGGACAACGAGGTCCTTCCACGAGTCGCGAAGCTGATCAATCGGGGCAGAAGTCTTTCCTGTCCCATCCCGGTATGAGAGAATTGAATGCACTAATAGGAGATTTGAACATGGCGCAAACCCCCTTGGAAATGCGGCGTCAGATGGCGCGCGTCAATCAGGCTCTCGATAACATGCGCGAGACGCTGCCGCCGTCACATCAAGGACAGTTCGAACAGTATCGTGAAGAGGTCAACGACAAGATGCACGACCGTCTCGCGCGCCTGCAATTTGAGCGGCAGCAGCGTCGTGGTGGTGGCGGTGGGGAGCCGGTCCCCGAACGCGAGGCACGAGGGCGAGACCTTCCAACTCGGGACGATCCGCGCGAGCCGGAGCAGCCGCGCACAGGCACCGAGCAGGAAAAGGTGGGAGCCAAGCAGAAGGACGCGAACAAGCAGAAGACTCAGCAGGCAGAAGAGCAGGATCGCAAGACCCAGCGCTCAAACGACAACGATTACGAACGTTGAGTCCTCCGAAGCGCGGAAATTGCGAAAGTAGCCGAGGCCCGTTCGTGCCTCGGAAGGTAGAGGATCACTGGGATATCGTTGCGGGCCTCCGAAGCCGTAGGCTTTCGCATGGTTTGGCCAGAATCAGCGCTGCCCAAAAAAAGAAGGCTCTCCTTTAGTTCCTCTTCGTCACGACGAACGAACGGATACGAGTAGCGGAAAACGAACGGGCTCCGCGAAGTGCCCTTATAGCGCTTCGGTTCGGATAGCTGGCAACAGGGTCAAAAAGGGTTGGCTATTGCCCCGTTCAGGGGTCGGCACGTCCGTATGAGACTAGGGAAGACATTCTCTCCAGGACGTACCATCACATAGTCCTCGAAATGATACGGACCCATCTGCACGGGCTCCGAATTCTCAACGACGAAGCCTTGCGACTTGTAGAATGCGATGGCTGTCTCAGGTTTTCGTACATTGATCATATCATCGCCTTCGCACGGGTTCATCCGTTCCGATATTGCGCTTCTGCCTGAAGCTACTAGCATTGCGCTATATCCAAGGAACAACAACGACCATGCGTGACCAAACAGAAAATGCTTCTCGACAGAAGAGCATGTTTGCCTCCTTTGTCGGGGGTGGAACGATAGGCGCTCTCGGTGGCCTGATCGGTCTTGGAGGGGCAGAGTTTCGCTTGCCGCTGCTGATTGGCCTCTTCGGTTTCCCGGCCTTGGAAGCAGTGATCCTAAACAAGGCAATGAGCCTCTTGGTGGTGGCGTCAGCATTGCCCTTCCGGGCGCGCGCTGTGCCGGTTGAACAGGTAGCAACGCATTGGCCGGTTATCGTCAACCTTCTCGCCGGCAGTTTGATCGGCGCGTGGTTCGGCGCCGGATGGGCAACTCGCCTGAAATCAGAGACCCTCTATCGGGTAATTTCAGTGATGCTATTGATCATCGCTGTCGTGCTGGTTTTCGGTCACGATGCGAACGCCGGAACAGCATTGCTTGCAGGGCCCGCGCTCATAGTTGCTGGCGTCTTCGCTGGGTTCGTGATTGGTGTCATCGCTGCTTTGCTTGGGGTGGCGGGCGGCGAGTTGTTGATTCCAACGCTTATGCTGCTGTTCGGCATCGACATCAAACTGGCAGGCAGTCTCTCCTTGGCGGTGAGTCTGCCGACGATGCTGGTTGGGTTCGTGCGGTATAGCCAGGATCAAAGTTTTTCCGTATTGGGCCGTAACCGCATTTTTCTGCTTGTAATGGCTGCTGGCTCTGTCGTCGGGACTTTCCTCGGTGGCCAGTTGCTCGGCCTTATTCCAAGTGCGCTGCTGCTTCCCTTGCTTTCCGTGATCTTGGTGTTGTCGGCGATTAAGGTCTGGCGCCACAGCTAGGAACTGGTCGCCGATCCTTGCTCGCAGCGCTATTCTTTCCATACATCTCGCACCTATCCGTACTTCTGGATAGATTGAAGCTGTGCGAGAATGAAGGCAGGCATTCGTGCCAACCCACATCCAACCTGGTCGGCGGACGGTTCTCAAAGCTGCTGTGGGCGGCTTTGCACTGTTGAGCTTTCCACGAAAGCTGTTGGCCGAAGTCGCGCCCTTTCAATTCGGACTTACCCCGGTTTTCCTCTCCAATGATCTGGAGCTTCTTGGCCACCTCAGGGCATATCTCAGTGCGAAGTTAGATAGCCCAGTCGAGCTGGTGACGCGGCGGACCTATCAGGAAATCACTGCGCTGCTCGTGTCGGGTGAAATCCATGCCGCCTGGATCTGCGGTTACCCCTATGTGCAATACAAAGCCGATCTCGACCTGGTCGCGACACCCGTCTGGCACGGCAAACCACTCTACCAGTCCTACTTGATCGCGGCAGCTGGGCGCACGGTCGACGACTGGCACGGGCTCGCCGGCGACGTTCACGCCTTCTCGGATCCCGACTCGAACTCCGGTTTCCTGGTCACTCGGGCGTTGCTCGCCGAAAACAAGGCGCTGCCGGAGGCGTTTTTCAAAAGGACCTTCTTCACCTACGGACACCGCAACGTCATCCGTGCCGTGGCCTCGGGATTGGCGCAGTCCGGCAGCGTTGACGGCTATGTTTATGAGGTCATGCGCGAGACCGAACCCGACCTGGTCAAGCAGACCAAGATTGTCCGCAAGTCGGAATGGCTCGGCTTTCCGCCAGTGGCGTCTCCGAAGTCGCTCGCCGGCGACGCGCGCGTCAGGGCGCTGCAACAGGCGTTGGTGTCGATGAACAAAGATCCGGAAGGAATGAAGGTCCTTAGCCTGCTGCGCCTGGACGGCTTTGCCGCAACCGATCCGTCTCTGTTCGACACCATAGCTGCCAAGGTCGAGACCGTGAGACAGTTCGGATGAGCATGGCGCAACGACTGCGAGCGATCCCTGTTTCTTACCGTGTGCCGGTGATGGTGGCGCTGCTGATGGTTGTTATCAGCGCCGTCATATCTGAGCGTGTGCTCGACCGCCTGTCGCATACGCAAAAGACCTATCTGGACGGACTTGCGGAGACCTATCTCGACGGATTGTCCTCGGCGGTGGTGCCGGCGGTGTTGCGCCAGGACGTTTGGGAAGTCTATGACGCCCTCGATCGGTCTTCGTCCTCGTATGAGGCGCTCTCTCCCGTCGAAACGGTTGTGACTGGTGCCGATGGTCGAGTTTTGGCGGCAACCGATCCCACCCGCATGGCCACGTTCTCGCAGCTGCCGGACAGTTACCGCAAACGCTACGGCCCCGGCATTGTGACGATCGACGAGGCGACGTCGACCGGGTTTGCCAAGCGGGACCTGGTGTATCAAGGTCAGTCCATTGGGACGATTCACGCCACTTTCGATGTCTCGCACCTGTTCGCCGAGCGACGTGAGATTCTGGTGACGCTGCTGATCACCAACGGCGTGCTGGCGGTGCTGTTTTCGCTCGGTGGCTTCCTGATCGTAAGACAGATGATCGCGCCTATGCGGATCCTCGAGAACCACATGCGGTCAGCGGCCGACGGGGTTGCAGAGCCAATATCCCAAAACCAAATCCCCAAAGGGGATAGCGAAGTGGCAGGCCTGTTTAGGGGATATAACACCCTGGTCCAAGCCGAACGCGAGCGCGCGAATTTCGCGATGCAACTCGCCGAGGAAGAAAAGCTGTCCAGCCTGGGGCGCCTTGCATCCGGCATGGCGCACGAGATCAACAACCCGCTGGGCGGGCTGTTCAACGCCCTCGACACGCTGAAAAAACACGGTGAGACACCCGGCGTCCGGGACACGTCCATAAGCCTGATCGAGCGCGGCCTTGCCGGCATCCGGGACGTGGTAGAAGCGGCCCTATCTACCTACCGGCCAGAACGCTCGCACCGCCCGTTGTCGGCCGACGACCTTGACGACGTTCGCCTCCTGCTGAAACCCGAACTGCACCGCAAGCGTCAGCGCCTGGATTGGGAAATCATCTGGAACGACATGCCTGAATTGCCGGTGAGGGGAGGGCCTGTGCGTCAGGCCGTGCTGAACCTCCTGCTGAATGCCAGCACGGTTACCCCAGAGGGCGGAGCGCTCTCGCTGAAGGCAAACAGCTCTGGAGACGAACTGAACATTGAAATCGGCGACCATGGTCCCGGTATCCCGCCCGACATCGCGGGGATTCTCGTCGACAGCGATCCAGGTCCCGCTGTCCGGGCCGGCCGCGGCTTGGGTCTCTGGATGGTTCGTCGTGTCGTCGACGATCTTGGCGGGTCTGCCGCGATCACCAAAAGGGAAGGGGGAGGGACGGCGGTCACGCTGACCATTCCCTTCGAAAGGGAGACCAAATCCAATGCAGCCTGATCCAGCACGCATAGGTCTCGTCGAAGATGACCCCGTAATGGGAGGGTCGATCGTTCAACGCCTCGAGCTCGAGGGTTGGCGCGTGACCTGGTGGCAGTCTGGACGGGACGCCATTTCCGGCATTGAAGGTCTCTCCGATGCCCTCGATCTGGTGATTTGCGACATCCGTCTCCCGGATATTTCGGGCGAGGTCGTTTTCAATGAGCTTGCCAACCTGCCGAACTCGCCGCCCTTCATGTTCGTCACCAGCCAGGGTGAGATTGATCAGGCGGTTCGTCTGATGCGGTCCGGCGCCGTTGATTTCATGACCAAGCCATTCGCAATGGATGAATTCCTGCGGCGTATCGATGCGGGACGGCGCACAACCCACAGCCAACTCCGGCTGAAGGGTTATTTTCTGGGGGAGTCGACCGCCATCCAGCACGCCGAAGACCTGTTGCGCCGCTATGCCGGCCATGATCTGCCCGTCTTGATTGCCGGCGAGACCGGCTCCGGCAAGGAAGTCGCCGCGCGCCTTCTCCACGAGGTTTCGCCTCGGAGTGCCGAGCCCTTTATCGCCGTGAATTGTGCAGCAATCCCGGCCGAGCTGCTTGAGAGCGAGATCTTCGGACACGAGAAGGGGGCGTTTACCGGCGCCCAGCAACGGCACCTCGGCTACGCCGAGCGAGCCGGGAAGGGCACGCTGTTTCTCGATGAGATTGGCGACATGCCAATGCCCCTACAGGCCAAGCTCCTGAGGCTGATCGAGGACGGCAGCTTCAACCGGGTCGGTGGCGAGGCTCCCTGCAAATTTCGCGCGCGTGTCGTCTCCGCCACCCATCGCGACCTTGCACAGCGTGGCGGATCGTCTGGCTTCCGCGAAGATCTCTATTTCCGGCTTGCCGTGTTGCCGGTGACGATCCCGCCTTTGCGCGAGCGACACGAGGACATCACCTGGCTACTCGACCGGTTTCTTGAAAATGCGGTCAGCCGGTCTGATGTCCGGATCCGGGGGTTCAGCGCGTTGGCCCAGGAAGCTGCGCTTGCCTATCCTTGGCCGGGAAATGTGCGGGAACTCCGGAACCGGGTCGAGCGAGCGGTTGCCTTGTCGACCAGCGAATGGATCATGCCCGGTGACTTGTTCCCGGAGCGGGCGGTAAAATCAGGGAATACGACATTCGCTCCCCTCGCCGATGTTCGCGACGCGGCCGAGCGACGCCAGATCGAGCGGGCGCTGGACGAAACCGGCGGTCAAATTGCGAAGGCCGCCGGCCTGCTTGCGGTCTCGCGGACCACGCTTTGGGAGAAAATGACGCGGCTCGGACTGGCCGATCGGGCGCGTTCGACTTCCTGAACCTTCGGCAGTGCAGCATGTTCGGGTTTCCGAACGTGGCGGACAATTTCCAGCTGTTTCCTCCGTCCTGTTGCGGCGAAACCAACGGTTTCTGCGGTTGGCACACGCATTGCAAAGCTCCTGGCGACAAGGTTTCGCCAAATGGGAGGATTGCATGGATCGCTGCAACAAGCTGGTCGACGTCGGCCGCCGTCAATTTCTGCGGGGAGGGGCATTCGCCGCCGCAGGCATGGCCACAGCCGTGGCACTACCGGTTCAAGCGCAGACCAAGGCTGCCCCCGGGCTCGCTCTCGTTGAATACCCCTCAAACAAGTTGGCCAACATAGTCGATTTGAAGCCGAACGAACCTTTCGAAGTCGGCTATCCGGATGAAAACGCCCCCGGCGTGCTGCTGAAACTTGGCACAAAGGTGGAAGGCGGTGCGGGCCCGGATGGTGACATCGTCGGGTTCTCGACGACCTGCCCTCACAAGGGCTTTCCGCTGAATTACAACGCGGATGATCATTCCTTCAACTGCCCCGGCCACTACTCGCGTTTCGACGCCGACGCCGGCGGCCAGCAGATCTGGGGCCAGTCCACCGCCAACCTTCCCCAATACGCGCTGCGCGTCGATGCCAAGGGCGACATCTACGCCGAAGGCGTCGACGAGCTTCTTTATGGCCGCCTGAGCAACGTACTTTAAGGGAGGATCGGATCATGGCTTACAAACGTCACGTCGCCCGTCTGCCGATCATTCCGGCCGACGCCAAGAAACAAAACGTCACCTGCCACTACTGCATCGTTGGCTGCGGCTACCATGCCTACACCTGGCCGGCCAACAAGCAGGGCGGCACAGAAGCCGCTTCGAACGCTTTCGGGGTCGACCTGTCCCAGCAGCAGCCTGCCGAGACCGATGCCTGGTATGCGCCCTCGATGTACAACATCGTCAAGCAGGACGGGCAGGACGTGCACATCGTCCTCAAGCCCGATTCCGAGTGTGTGGTGAACTCTGGCCTCGGCTCGGTTCGCGGCGCCCGCATGGGCGAACTACGCTATTCAACCGCCCGCGGCTCCCAGCAGCAGCGGTTGACCAGCCCGATGGTCTGGCGCTACGGGCAAATGCAGCCAACCTCGTGGGATGACGCTCTGGACCTTGTGGCGCGGGTCACGGCGGCTGTCATCAAGGACCAGGGCGAAGACGGGTTGTTCGTCTCCGTGTTCGATCATGGCGGCTCGGCCGGCGGCTATGAAAACACCTGGGGCACGGGCAAGCTCTACTTCGGCGCGATGAAAATCAAGAACATCCGGATTCACAACCGGCCGGCCTATAACTCTGAAGTCCATGCCACGCGCGATATGGGCGTCGGCGAGCTCAACAACTGCTACGAGGACGCCGAGCTGGCAGATACCATCGTCTCGGTCGGCAACAATCCGCTCGAAACCCAGACTAACTATTTCCTCAACCATTGGATTCCGAATCTGCGTGGAACGTCCGTGGACAAGAAGAAAGCGCAGTTGCCGGGCGAGCCCCATGCCAACGCGCGCATCATCTTCGTCGACCCGCGTCGCACGGTTTCGATCAACGCGGCCGAGGCCGAGGCCGGCAAAGACAACGTCATGCACCTGGCCATCAACTCCGGCACGGACATGGTGCTGTTCAACGCCTGGCTGACCGAGATCGCCGCCAAGGGCTGGGTCGACAAGGCCTTCATCGACGCATCCACCAAGGATTTCGATAAGACTGTCGACGCCAACAAGACCTCTCTCGAAGATGCGGCGAAGATCACCGGTCTGACCGTCGACCAGATAAAGCAGTCGGCAGCGTGGATTGCCGAGCCCAAGGAAGGCAAGCGCCGGCGCACGATGATCGCCTACGAAAAGGGCCTGATCTGGGGCAACGACAACTACCGCACCAATGCGGCGCTGGTGAACGTGGCGTTGGCAACCGGCAACGTCGGCCGCGAGGGCGGTGGCTGCGTGCGCATGGGTGGCCACCAGGAGGGCTATGTACGTCCCTCCGACGCCCATGTCGGCAAGCCGGCCGCTTACGTCGACAAGCTGCTCATCGAAGGCAAGGGCGGTGTTCACCACATCTGGGCCTGCGATCACTACAAGACCACCCTGAACGCCCACCAGTTCAACATGGTCTACAAGAAGCGTACCGACATCGTGAAGGACGCTATGAACGCGGTGCCTTATGGCGATCGCGACGCAATGGTGAAGGCGATCACCGACGCGATCAAGGCTGGTGGGCTTTTCTCCGTCGACGTCGACATCATCCCATCGAAGATCGGTGCGGCCAGCCACGTTTGGTTGCCGGCGGCCGAGTCCGGCGAGATGAACCTCACCTCGATGAACGGTGAGCGCAGGATGCGGCTGGTCGAGCGCTACATGGACCCACCCGGCACCGCCAAACCGGATTGCCTCATCGCTGCAGGCATCGCCCAGAACATGGAGAGAGTTATCCGTGCGTCGGGGAATGCCAAATATGCCGACCAGTTCAAGGGGTTCGACTGGAAGACCGAGGAAGACGCGTTCATGGACGGCTATCACTTGAACGCCAAGGGAGGCGAAAACGTCACCTATGAGCGCCTCCGTGCCATGGGCAACAATGGCTTCCAGGAGCCGTCGACCGCCTTCGAAGGTGGCAAGATCGTCGGCACCAAGCGGCTCTATACTGATGGCAAGTTCGGAACGAAGGACGGCAAGGCGACCTTCATGGAGGCCGCTTGGCGCGGCCTGCAGGCCCCGGGCAAGGAGGAGCAGAAGAAAAACAACAAGTTCCTCATCAACAACGGACGCGCCAACCTCGTCTGGCAGAACGCTTTCCTCGACCAGGACAGCGAATTTGTAATGGACCGCTGGCCCTACCCGTTCATTCAGATCAGTCCCGACGATATGAAGGAGCTTGGCCTGAACAACGGCGACCTCGTCGAGGTCTACAATGAAAGCGGCTCGACCCAGGCCATGGCGTATCCGACGCCAACCGCCAAGAAAGGCGAGACCTTCATGCTGTTTGGGTTCCCGACCGGCGTGGTGGGGAACGCCATCAATGCGGGCACCAACGAGCTGATCCTGCCGAATTACAAACAGACGTGGGCCAACATCCGGAAGATCTCGGATGCTCCTGAAGGTGTGAAGCATCTCTCCTTCAAATCCACGGAATATCAGGCGGGCTAAGCCCAACGGATTTCTGCCGCGAGCCGCGCTGCTCGCGGCAGCTGTCATGTCGTTATTCTTACGGAAAACGGAGAGTTCCCGCGTGAAATATCTTTTCGTCGGCGCCACCATGGTTTTGGCGCTCCTGCCACCGGTCGCCCGAGCCCAGGATATCGAAGCCGGCAAGGTGGTCTTCAAAAAATGCGCCGCCTGTCACAACGCCGATACCGACGCCAATAAAGTCGGGCCAACCTTGAAGGGCGTCGTCGGGCGGACGGCCGGGACTGCCCCAGGCTATTCGTATTCAAAAGCCATGAAGGATGCCGGTGCCGCAGGCTTGGTCTGGGATGAGCCGAACCTGACGGAATATCTGGCCAACCCCAAGGCGAAAGTGCCAACGAACAAAATGGGGTTCCCTGGCCTCAAGAATCCCGACGACATCAAGAACGTCATCGCCTATCTCAAGAGTGTATCTGGCTAGAAACCTTACGCCGTTGCGTTTCGTGACAAACGCGAGGGAGGAGCGATCGTGTTTCATGCCGCCAAGGCTGTTCTACAAGCCGACTGCTCCGCAGGGGAGCGCGGTAAAGCCATTCCATTCGAAGCTGCGGTGGCGAGAGCCGTGGCACTCGCCCAGCCTGTCCGTTACCGGGAACACCTCTCCCTGGCCGTGTCATTGGGACGAGTCTGTGCGGTGGCCGTTCAATCTCCGATGGCCCTTCCGCCTTTCGACAATTCCGCCATGGACGGGTTTGCCGTGCGTACGGCGGATTTCGATGGCGACGGTCCCTGGACGTTCCGAGTGGCCGGCCGGGTTGTCGCCGGCGACGTGCGCGCGCATGACCAGCTGGACCCGCGAACGGCGCTGCGGATCTTTACCGGGGCTCCCGTTCCTCCGGGCTTTGACGCGGTGGTCATGCAAGAGCACTGCGAACTTACTGGTGACAACGTGACGGTGTTTGAGCGCCCTCGTGCGAGCCGACACATTCGCCGGGCCGGCGAGGACGTCAGCGTTGAATCCGAGCTTGTGAGGCGCGGCAAGGCTCTGTCTGCACGAGACTTGACGTTGCTGGCCGCCGTAGGAATAGCTGACGTCGAGGTGCTTCGAAAGGTGCGCGTGGGACTGCTGTCGACGGGTTCCGAATTGAAGGAACCCGGCAAACCTCTCGCTCATGGCCAGATCTATAATTCCAACAGGATCATGCTGCGATCGTTACTGGCTGCCTGCCCTTGGGCCGAAATCGTCGATTTTGGCATGGTGCCGGACAGCCCGGATCTTCTCGCCGACGTTGTCGCGCGGGCGGTCGCCTCCTGTGACGCGCTGGTGACCACCGGAGGGGTCTCAGCGGGCGAAGAGGATCACATGGTCGCCGCCGCCCTGCATCACGGCGCCAGCCTCGAGGTCCTCAAGGTGGCGATGCGACCAGGAAAGCCGGTGAAAGTCGGTAAGATCAAGAACATGCTTTTTGCCGGGTTACCCGGCAATCCCAATGCGGCGATGGTCACATTCCGACAGATCGTCCTGCCTGCCTTGCGCAAGCTTGCAGGTCTCGCCGAGATCCAGCCACAATGGTTTTCTGCGGTGGCTGGCTTCACCTGTAAGAAACGACAGGGCCGGACCGAATTTGCGCCTGTCCGCATATCCGGGCGCACCGAAACCGGGGAACCGGTGCTCGAGTTGCTCGAACGTGGATCCTCTGCCAACTTGATGGCGCTTGCGCTGGCGGATGGCCTTGCCCTCTTGCCGGCTGAAGCTGCCGAGATCACTGACAGCATGCCCCTGCGCTACGAGCCGTTTGGGAGTTAGCGCGGCTCCTCACCAGCGCTCGAGCCTTTGACGCCGCAAACCTGATCAACTGACTTGCCTATTGTCATCCGGCTGTCATATGTTGGAGTTACCTACCCTTAATTCCGGATTTATAGATACATGGATAAAAAGTTAGCTCTCCTCGCTTTGGCGGCGCTCGGCCAGGACACCCGGCTCGAGGTCTTCCGCCTGCTCGTTCAAGCGGGCGCCGAGGGCGTGCCCGCCGGCGAGATCGCTTCGCGCCTTGATACCGTGCAGAACACGATGTCGGCGCATCTGAAGGTTCTTGACCACGCTGGCCTGGTCCGCGCCGAGCGCGACGGCCGTACCATCCGCTACGTCGCCGACATGACCGGGTTCCGCGACCTGCTCGCCTATCTCATGGAAGATTGCTGCAACGGGGCTCCGGAACTCTGTCAGCCCGTGATCCAGGCGGTGACCTGTAAATGCTAGAAGGGAGGCTTACGCCATGAGCGAGCCATATAACGTTCTTTTCCTCTGCACCGGCAACTCGGCCCGGTCAATCATCGCGGAAGCGATCCTGAACCGTGTCGGTGCCGGCAAGTTCAAGGCCTATTCGGCCGGGTCGCACCCCAAGGGGGAGGTCAACCCAAAAACACTCCAGCTTCTGAAGAACTTGAATTACGACACGTCCTTTGCTCGCTCGAAAGACTGGGAAGAATTCGCGGTTTCCGGCGCGCCGCAAATGGATTTCGTCTTCACCGTCTGCGACAACGCCGCCAATGAATCATGCCCGGTCTGGCCGGGACAGCCGATGACGGCCCATTGGGGCGTGCCTGATCCGGCTGACGTGGAAGGCACCGACGCCGAAAAGCACCTGGCCTTCGCCGAGGCCTATCGCATGCTCAACAACCGCATTTCGATCTTTATCAGCCTGCCCATGAACGTGGTTGACAAGCTGGCGCTGCAGAAGCGGCTCGATGAAATCGGTCGCAACCTTCCGAAGGTTGGTTAGGCGCCATGGTCGACCTTTCCCGTCGCATCGTCGCAGAGGCTCTCGGCACGGCGATGCTTGTCGCGACTGTGGTCGGTTCTGGCATCATGGCCGACCACCTGACGCACGATACCGCGCTGGCGCTGCTGGGGAACACCATTCCTACAGGCGCCATCCTGGTGGTGCTGATCACGATCCTCGGACCGATCTCCGGGGCTCACTTCAATCCAGCGGTGACGCTGGTCTTCGCTTTGCGGCGGGAGATCGAAACACATACGGCGGTGGCATATGTCCTGGCACAAATAGTCGGCGGCATTGCCGGCACGCTCCTGGCGCACGCCATGTTCGAATTGCCGGTGCTGCAGGTATCCCAACACGTGCGGACCGGCAATGGCCAATGGGTCGCTGAAATTGTCGCCACCTTTGGCCTAGTCTTCACCATTCTTGCCGGCTTGCGCGCCCGCCCGGACTCGATCCCATGGCTGGTCGGGCTGTACATCACCGCCGCCTACTGGTTCACCGCCTCAACCTCCTTCGCCAACCCGGCCGTCGCGATTGCCCGTGCGTTGTCCAACACCTTTGCCGGGATCCGTCCAACGGACCTGCCCGGGTTCATCGTCGCCGAATTATTGGGAGCAATCATCGCCACGGCCCTGGCTGGATGGCTGCTCGCCACCCCTAAACCCGTCACGTCCTTGAAAGCAGCAGAATGACCGTCACCATCTACCACAACCCCGACTGCGGCACCTCGCGCAATACGCTCGCCATGATCCGGCAGTCTGGCGAAAACCCGGAAGTCATCGAGTATCTGAAAAACCCACCATCACGGGAAAAGCTCATTGAGCTGATCGCTGCGATGGGCAAGAAGCCCCGCGATTTGCTACGCGAGAAGGGCACGCCCTATGCAGAACTCGGCCTCGGCGATCCCAAGTGGACCGACGATGAGATCCTTGATTTCATGCTGGCGCATCCGATCCTGATCAACCGGCCGATCGTGGTCACCCCCCGCGGTGTCGTTCTCGCCCGGCCCTCGGAAGCGGTTCTCGACATCCTGCCCAATCCGCATATCGGCCCCTTCGTCAAAGAGGATGGCGAAGTCGTCGTCGATACTAAGGGCACGCGCATTGCCTGAACAGAACCAGGTGGCCGAAGACGCGTTGCCCAACGTCAACGGCGAGCAGTTGCGGCCGATCGACATGCAGGCCTTGCTGGACGCGCCGCGCTCCATTCACAAGCCCCGCATCCTGATGCTTTACGGATCGCTGCGGGAGCGCTCCTATTCCCGCCTCGTTACCGAGGAAGCGGCCCGCATCCTGCGCCGACTTGGTGCCGAGGTGCGCATCTACAGCCCTGCGGGCCTTCCGCTGCCTGATTCAACGACTGCGGATCATCCCAAGGTCCAGGAGCTTCGGGAGCTCTCCATCTGGTCGGAAGGTCAGGTCTGGTGCTCGCCAGAGCGCCATGGCTCGATGTCCGGCATCATGAAGGCCCAGATTGACTGGCTGCCGCTGTCCACGGGCGGCGTCAGGACGACACAGGGCCGCACGCTCGCCGTGATGCAGGTGTCGGGCGGCTCGCAGAGCTTCAACGCGGTCAACCAGCTGCGCATTCTCGGCCGCTGGATGCGCATGGTCACCATCCCCAACCAGTCGTCGGTGGCCAAGGCCTTCGCCGAGTTCGACGAAGCCGGCCGGATGAAGCCCTCGCCCTACTACCACCGGATCGTTGACGTGATGGAGGAGCTGATGAAATTCACGCTCCTTCTGCGCGACCGTTCCGCCTACCTTACGGACCGCTATTCGGAGCGCGTCGAAAGCGCGGAAGAAGTCGCCAAGCGAGTCAACCAGCGGTCGATCTGAGACGCCTTCCTGACGCAGACAGGACGGCGGCCGCGACGCGGCAGGGCGACTATGGGCATCTCCGACCGAAGGCGTCCATCACCTGCGGTCTGCCGGGGAGTACGGATGGCAACTGAACGTCCCTGCAGTTTCGGCGACCGGGCGAGGCGGCAATGAGACCTTGGGATGTCGCCTTGGCGACGCTGCCTCCTGCGCTGTGGGCAATCGCCTACACGATCGCCAAGCCTGCCATGCAAACCTTCCCTCCCATGTTCCTGATGGCGATCATCTACGCGGTCACGGCATTGGCGCTGTATCGGCCATCGGTCGGGCGAAATACCCCGCTGTGGGCGCTGATCGCTGCCGCAACGCTCGGCGGGAGCCTGCAAAGCGCGCTTATATTCTGCGGCATTTCCCTCGTCCCCTCGACCATGGCGGTCCTGACCGTCCAGTCCCAGGTTCCTTTCGCCGTCCTGGCGGCCTGGGCGATCGGCCAGGAGCGGATGAACGGTCGCCGGCTCGGCGGGATCGCGCTCTCGCTCGCGGGTGTGGCGCTCGTCGTCGGCATGCCGGCATCGGTAGGTGAATTCAGGGGCCTGCTCCTGATCGTTCTGGGCACGCTCTGTTGGGGCGTCGCACAAGGGATCATTCGGGCCACGTCAACGGATTCGGGCCGTCAACTCATGGGAATGATGTCGGCCATTGCGGCCCCTCAGCTGCTGGCGATGTCATTTCTTCTCGAAACCGGGCAGCGCCAGTCACTGTCCAGTGCAGGCCTCTACGACTGGACGGGCGTTGCGGTGCTGGCCCTCGGAGGCTTCGTGGCAGCCTATTCGATTTGGTATGGCCTGCTTCGCCGATATCGCATCGACCAGGTCGCCCCGTTCGCGCTGTTGATGCCGGTCACCGGCGTCCTCATCGCGTTCCTCTTCCTGAATGAACGCCCATCACCAGCCGTGCTGGCCGGAGGGGCGGTAATCCTGATCGGCCTCGGCCTGGTCGTCCGCGCGCCGACCAAAACCGATTTGCAGGCCGCCTAGGCAGGCAGTTCTATTTCCACATTGTTCGAAATTGTCTTGACGGCATGAGCGGCCGGGGTTATTTCTATTTCTATGAAACTCGAACAAGCAGCATCGCAACTCGAAGCGCTCGGAAACCCGACCCGCCTCCAGCTTTATCGCATCTTGGTTAGGGCAGGGGACGACGGACTTCCGGTCGGCAGTGTCCAAGAGAAACTCGAGATCCCGTCCTCGACGCTTTCGCATCACCTCAAGCGGCTGGTCGATACGGGACTTGTCACCCAGGAACGTCAGGCGACAACGCTGATCTGCCGCGCCAATTACCCGGGTATGAACGCCTTGATTGGCTATTTGGCTGATGAGTGCTGTGCCGACGCCAAATGTGCGCCGGCGACCAGCAAAGCCGTCGCCTGATTTTTTTGCCTAAATAATTCGAAGATACTGGAAGGATCGAACAAATGAACGACATCGCAGATCTCCCGGTGGCAGTCATCGGCGCAGGCCCTGTGGGCCTCGCCGCCGCAGCTCAACTGATCAGGCGTGGTCTCAAGGTGAAGGTCTACGAGGCCGGCTCGCAAGCAGGCTCAAATCTCATGGATTGGGGCCATGTGCGTGTCTTCACGCCTTGGCGTTATTGCGTCGATGCGGTCGCCCGCCAGCTGCTCGAAAGCCATGGTTGGGACATGCCCGAGATCGAGGCATTTCCCACGGCAGATGAGATCGTGGGCCAATATATTGCCCCACTCGCAAAGCTTCCGGAACTGGCCCCTTCCATCGAAACCAGTGCCCGCGTCCTCGCGGTGTCCCGCTGGGGCGCCGACAAGGTCGTCAGCAAGGGCCGTGACCAGAGGCCCTTCATGCTAATGATAAAAACTGCCGACGGCACGCGCAGGGATACGGCCCGCGCTGTCATCGACGCGTCAGGCACATGGCAAACACCGAACCCGCTTGGCGCAGGCGGCTTGTCCGCTGAAG
Organism: Mesorhizobium sp.; assembly: GCF_017306585.1. GTDB lineage: Bacteria > Pseudomonadota > Alphaproteobacteria > Rhizobiales > Rhizobiaceae > Mesorhizobium. Next base: position 22,212 of record NZ_JAFKIC010000150.1, read on the forward strand.
GCGAAAGCGAGTTAGGCGACCGGATCGCCTACGGCATACCCGATGTCCTCGGTCGGGACCGCCACCTCTATGCAGGCCGCACGACTCTTGTGGCAGGCGCCGGTCATTCCGCTGCCAATGCTTTGCTGGAACTGGCCAAGCTGTCAGAAAGCGCCCCAGCCACCTCTGCAATCTGGACGACACGCAGCACCGACCTGGTGCGGATCTACGGTGGCGGCGATGCTGACGCGTTGCCGGCACGCGGTGAACTCGGCTCCGAAGTAAGGGACCTCGCCGAGAGCGGCCGCGTTCGGCTTGTTACCGGCTTCGCCACGACAGCCATCCGTGAGGTTGACGGCCGCCTGCTGGTGGACGGGCAAACCAAAGATGGTGTTCTGACCATCGGTCCCGTCGACAGGATTATCGCGGCCACCGGCCAGCGACCGGACCTCGCACTGACCCGGGAGTTGCGGCTTGATCTGGATCCATGGCTCGAAAGCGTGAAAGCCCTTGGCCCGCTCATCGATCCCAACGAGCATTCTTGCGGGGATGTGCCCCCGCATGGCCATCGCGAGCTTAGCCATCCGGAACCGGGGTTCTATACGGTCGGAATCAAGAGCTATGGCCGCGCACCGACATTCCTGCTGCTGACCGGCTACGAACAGGTCCGCTCCGTCGCTGCGGCGATCGCCGGCGACCTGGCCGCTGCCGATGCCGTGCACCTGGTGCTGCCGGAGACCGGCGTTTGCACGGTGCCGGCGTCGTTCTCCGGGACGTCTACCAAGGGCTGCTGCGGTGGTCCTGCGCCCGCGGCGGTTGACGCCTGTTGTGTTGCGGATGCCCAAGCGAAGGAGAGTGGTAAAGCTGGCTGCGGCTGCAGCGCTGCAGCATGACCGCATCGCCGCCCTCGGCCGATGTTGCTGTGCGAAGTCGGCGCACGATTATTACGACGCTTGGCGTGACGCAGATCATGGCGTGGGGATCATCGTACTATCTCCCGGCAGTTATTGCGCCGGCGGTCGTAGCTGACACGGGCTGGCCTCTGGCCTGGGTAGTAGGGGGCCTGTCTCTCGGATTGCTCACGGCGGGAGTTATCTCGCCGCATGTCGGATTTTCGATCGAACGGCATGGTGGCCGCAACGTTCTGGCCTTCAGCGCGGGATGCATCGGGCTTGGCCAGATCGGACTCGCGGTCGCGCCCAATCTGGCCGCGTATGTCGTCTCGTGGTTAGTTATCGGCCTCGGCATGGGGGCAGGGCTCTACGACGCTGCCTTCGGCACCCTAGGCCGGCTCTACGGCCAGGGGGCGCGGTCTGCCATTACGACGCTGACCTTGTTCGGGGGCTTTGCGAGCACGATCTGCTGGCCAATCTCGGCTTTCTTGCTGGGAGAGATCGGATGGCGTGGCACGTGCCTGGCCTACGCCGCTGTTCAGCTCTGCATGGCCTTACCGCTTTACCTTGTGATCTTGCCTCGCGGCCTGCCTCAACCGGCTGCTAAGGCCGCATCGGGTGGGGCCGTGACGCCTGCCCTGCAAACTGGCTCCAATCTCCCGATCATGGTCGTGCTTGCCGCCACCCTGACCCTTGCCGCCGTGATCTCTTCGACCCTGTCGGTGCATCTGTTGACGATCCTGCAGAAGGGCGGCATGACCCTTGCGGCGGCGGTGGGGCTTGGAGCCCTCGTCGGTCCCTCCCAGGTGGCTGCGCGGACGATCGAGATGGTCATCGCACGCTTTCATCACCCGATTTGGACTAAGTTCGCCTCGGTGACCTTCGTTGCGATTGGCGTTTCGGCGCTCTCGCTCGGCATACCGATTATCCCGCTGGCACTCGCTTTCTACGGCGCCGGCATCGGCCTCGAATCGATCGCGCGTGGAACGCTACCGCTCGCGATGTTCGGCTCTAACGGCTACGCCAAGCTGATGGGTCGCCTTGCCATGCCGAGCCTGATTGCCCAAGCGGCAGCGCCGTCCGTTGGCGCATTGCTGCTGCAACGCTTTGGCGCCTACGGCACGCTGGCGACCCTCTCCGGCCTGGCACTGTTCAACGTCGCCTTGGCATGCTCATTAGGATGGCTGGTGTTCACCCGGGGGAATGTCCAGGTGCAGCCGCAATCAAGTGCGACCGATTTAACATAACGGATATTATGCGACATTAAGATAATGATATCATTATGCAAAAGCGAGTTCCATAACCTTCGTTTCACAATTTTGAAGAGAACTGCCGACTGAGGCGCGGAAGTTTGCTTTGACTTCGCAACTTGAGCCGTTGTGGCTGGCGCATCAAAAATGCGGCCTGCAAGGGTTGGGCAGGAGACGCTTTGTCGGCGATCGCGTGGCTAATCGACTAGATCAGGCAAGGCTTCTTCGACGATGCTAAGATTTCGATCGAAAGTCTCGGTGTCGGATGCGTCGGCGCGCAGAGCACGCACCTTGTTCAGGATCGCCGCAACAGCCGCTTCTTTCTCGGGCGGTATGCGTGTGGTCACCGCTTTGGCCGACAACGCGGAGAAATCGATGGCGGCATAAGCTGGTTCAGCGTCTGTCGATTTCAGCCGTTCTTTTACGGGTGCGCGCCTGCTTGGCGGAGCTATACGGCCCGCCTTTGCGGCAAATGTCGCGCCGCGCCGCAGGCGGGTCTGCAAGAGGCCTGAGCGGTACGCGGGTGCTGTCGGCACAATCGTCGGGAGCGCAGGAGAGGGAACCGCCGCGGAAGCGTCCGATGCAGGATTTTTCGTGCGCGAAGCGTCGGTAGAGGCGGGCAGGGGCAGGAACGCGTGTTTGGCGAGCTGGCCGTCGGCGAAATACAAATTGCGGGTGCCGAGGATAGGCAGTTCCCCACGCGGCAATATGATGACCTTGTTCTTGTCGAGCGTACGGATTTCGTCTGGCCGCATCAGGGGCCGCCGCACTTCCTTGCGGTGCTCCGAGCGCGTGTAATAAGTGTCGAACAACGTTGCCTTGGTGCGCGTCACGTCCTTTTGCACGTCCGACGTTTCGCCGAGCTGCTCGGAAACGTAGCGCAGATCGTCGGCGTCCTGCGCACCGAAAAAAATCTGCACGCGAGCAGCGTTGATGAGCGTCTTGCGCCCTTCCTGGCGATAGATCTCGTCGACTGCCTTCAGCGACTGCACGAAGAACCACATGGAAACGCCGTTGCCGCCAAGCACGCTCGCCATTTCGGTCACGTTCTCGAGCTTGCCGAGGTTCTGGAACTCGTCGAGCAGCACAAGCACTGGATGCTCGCCAGGCTGCGGCAGACTTTCCGACATGAAATTCATCATCTGCGTAATCAGGACGTTGAACAACGGTCCAAGCGACGTAATCTGCTCGCGCCGCACGTCGAGATAGAGAGAAATCCGGTCGCGCTTAAGTTTGCGAATATCGAACGTGCTGCGCGAGGTAGCTCGCATCAGGCGCTCGTTGAGAAAGGGAGCCATGCCGGTCCGGACGCCGGCGTAGATTCCGGAAAACTGACGCTCGGACATTTCGAAATATGGCAGCAGGGTCTGTAGCGTGAAATGCGAACATTCGCGGCGGCGTTCCTCGCGCAGCGAGCCGATGAATTCGAGGAGCGGTTGCTCGGCGCCGTTCATGATCTCGAGGATTGTGGCAAAGGTCTTCTTCTCGTTTCGGATCGCAGGCGATTCCATGACGAAGGACGCGATGCCGGTAAAAAGGAGGCGGGCGTCGTTAACCCAGTAGGGATCCGCGTTCGAAGGGGGGCGCGGAAATAGTGCCGCTGCGATGTTGCGAAGGTCGATGTCGCGCTGAGCTGAGTCCAGGGAGATGAAGTCCATCGGATTGTAGCGTGCGGTATTGCCGTCGGGATCAGCTGGCGCGAAACGAAACACGCGGCTCATGGTCGAACGGTAACCAGCGGTCGCCGCATAGGTCTCGCCCCGCAGATCGAGAACCACGAGCGAATGCGGCCAGGTCAAGGCGTTCGGGATGATGAGAGACGTCCCTTTACCGGAGCGCGGTGGCCCTATGACGAAGCCTCCGACATCATCGCCATCAATCCACAATTTCTTGCCGCCGATCAGCTTGCGCTGGGTCAACCGGATCTTGCCGGAGCGCTGATCGCGGCCGGGCGACAGGATTTCGGCAAGCCTGCCGCCGGCTCGACCGACGAAGACCCCGCCCACTTTCGTCAGCCCGGTTTTCGATACGTCGCTCATCGTCATGAAGCGAGAGTCATTGCGCTTTCTCGGGCGCATGAGAAACAGACTGACCAGGGGTGCAAGAAACCCTAATGCGCCCGCTGCAATGGCGTATTGGACCCGGCCAAAATTCCTCGCCATCGTGTCGCCCCAGGCCTGACGAACGACCGGCAATGGATTGGCGTTCAGCTGGTCGAACAGGACGTGGGAGCCGGTCCGGTACCAATCAGTCGCGGTATAGGCGACCGTGAAGAGCAGGACACCCAGGGCCATTGCCATGAGCATCATGAAAATTGCTGTTGCGACTTTCTGCATAGGTGTCCCCGCTAGATTGTCTCCGCCTTGGTGAACTTGATCTCGCTGATGCCGCGCCGGCCGCCTTCGGTACGGACCATCTGGACGACCACCGGAATGACCTCGCGCAGGTAGTCGAGGATTTCGCTCCGTGAGAGGCCCGAGCTGCCCTGCATGACCATGAGCGCCAGCCGCTCGTAGGCGGAGCGGGCGGAATTGGCATGAACGGTGGTGAGCGAACCAGGATGGCCGGTGTTGATCGCCTGGAGAAAAGCGAAGGTTTCGGCGCCGCGTAACTCGCCCAACAACAAACGGTCGGGTCGCATGCGAAGCGAGGCTTCGAGAAGCTGTTGCGCGGAGACTTTGGCAAGGCCCTGGTCGCCCTTCGAGGCTATCAGCGTGACGTTGTTGGGAGCCGGCAGCCTCAGTTCGCGGGTGTCTTCGATCGTGATGATCCGTTCATGAGGCGGGATCTCCTTCAGGAGTGCATTCAAGAACGTCGTCTTGCCGGTCGACGTGCCGCCTGAAACGACGATAGAAACGCGGTTGCGCACCGCATACTGCAGGAAGTCCATCGGCGACGTGTCGTGCAGCATTTCGACGAGTCGCTTTTCCTCGGTTGATAGCGCCAGGCCGCTGCCCATCGCCGTGTTTTCGAAGGCGCCGAGATCGTTGTAGGCTTCAAGGCTCATATCCATGATGACCTGCTTGCGGATCGAGATCGCCCCGCCTTCGGGAGCCGCGGGCGGCAAGATGCATTGGATGCGCTCGCCTGAGGGTAGTGCTGCCGACAGGACCGGTTTTTCTTCGTTGATGACCTGATTTGTCGCAGAGGCGACACCCGTCGAGATGTTGCGGATCCAGCCGGGCGTGACTTCGCGCTTGACGACGTGCTCCATTTCCTTGGCGCCGAGGCGTTCGATGAACAATTCACCTGGCCTGTTGATCGCAATCTCGGAAACCGAGTCTTCGTTCAAATAGGACCATATTGGCTCCAGATGCGCGCGCAGGACCGGGGCTCTTGCCCAAGGGTCGGGGAGGGGATGCAGGGCGTTCATTTCACCGGGCTCCCATAGCCGCGATAAAAATGATCCTTTGGCGTCGTGTAAAGAGGCGTCGGATCGATCGCTGCCTTCGGCCGCCCACCTGCCCTCATTCGTGCAACTTCTTCCTGAACCGGATCGGCGTACAAATCCGAGAAATCCAGATCTCGCCGCACCAGCACGACAATCGATGTGCCCTGGTCGACATAGACTGTCGGGCCAATGTTCTGCGTGTCGCGAAACGCCTCCTGCGCGAGTTGCTGCAAGGCGGTCGATGACTTGTCGAACGCGATGCCGCGGGCGTCGCGCTGCGAGCCGCTGCCACCATAAGTCACGGTCGTCGTCTCACCGGTTACGGGATCGATCGTCGACACCTGGCGCTGTTGTCCATCCTGGCCGCTATCGCCAAGCGAGGACAGATATTCAGAGACGCCGCCAACCACGGAAAGCATTATGGCGTTACCGTACCGTTCAACCCAGTGCGTATCGACACGGCCGCCCATGCCGCCGCGGCCGAGCGCGTCTGCGCCAGGCGATTTGATATCGACGGAAATGCCGTCCGAGCGGATGACCCTGCTCCAGACGATGAAAACACGCTTCTGACCACGCGCAAGCCCTGAGCGGTATTCCCCGGTCAACCGCCCCAATTCCTCGGGATCACAAGTGAACGGGTTTGGAGAGCCGCTCTTCGGCTGTTGCACCAGCTTGGACGACTGCGATGCCTGAACATTCTGCAACGATAGAAGTTGGGCCAGCAACGTCGTAAAATCCCCCGCCTGGGCGAGGTACTGGTTGGTGACATCGGCGTTGATCCCACGAGCCGACGAGTTCACCTCCCAGGCGTCCTTGTATTCGGTCACCTGGCCAACGTTGCCCGCCAGCGCGTCGATTGCCGCGCCGTTGGCGCCGATCTGCGATGAGCTTGCATCAAGGCCGCCAGCCGCCTTCCTCACCGTGCCCATGGCCGCGTCCTGAGCCGTGCCGCCTGCGCCGTCGGCCGTTACGATCGAGAATGGCGGCGGCGCGGCGGCGGGAGCCTTGCCGCTCGATACATAGTCGTTGAAGTAGCTGTTCCAGCGGCCGACGCCGCCGGCCCATTGGTTCTGCTCGCCTGCGTTCGATCCGTTGTAGAAGGAAGCGAGACAGCTGTAGTTCGTCGCCCCGCATTGCTTCACGCCCATTCCGAGGTATTTGACGCCGCCTTCGACATTTTGCTCGTTCACGTCGCGGTCAAGTCCCATGGACTTGCCGGTGCCCTTGGTCAGCTGCATGACGCCTTTGACGCCGGTGTGGCTCCCGGCGCATGTGTCGAAGCGCGATTCCTGATAGGCAACGGACAGCGCCAGACCTTCGGGCACGCCGTACTTTTGCGCATAATAGCGGATCATCTTCACGTTACCCGCGTCGCGTTGCAACGCTTCGGCCGGCGATCGGCGAAACATCTGTGATCGATATTTGTTCGAATAGGTGCAGACGACGCTTTTCTTCTTGTCGGTTTCGTCCTTCTTGGCCTCATCCGACTTCGTGCTCTGCTGCTCGTCCTCTTGCCGCTTGTCGAGGTTCGGCCCGTCGATGACCGCGATCTGAGCGACAGCCACGGACGTGCTTCCCACTGTCGCGAGAGCCACGGCCAGACAAAAGCTGCTAAGCCGCTTCGTCATGCTCGTTCTCCCATCCGCAGAAGTACGGCAGCCACATCTGCGGCTCATCGCCGAAGGTCTCCCGGAGCCGCGCGCATTCCTTGCTGTTGGTTTCGTTCGAGGACAAGACCTTGATGAGATCGGGCATCGCCGACAAATCGAGCTTGGCTACGATCGAGTCGCTGTCGTGCTTGACAAGGAAGGTGCGTGTTTCCTTCGCGGTGCGGCGCACGAATTCGAATTCCTTCGCTGTCAACGAGAAGCGCTCCATGTAGGAGTCCTTGCTCGCCTTCGGGTTGGGGAAGAAAATGTTGGTCTTCGTTTGCTCGATCAATGACGACGAGATGGAGGAATTGACGACGTCTTCCGCGGTCTGCGTGCCGAAGCCGACCACGCCGTTGCGGCGACGAATGGTCTTCAGCGTCTCATTGATGAAAGCGGCGAACACCTCGTCATCCAGCAACTTCCAACCTTCATCGAGGAACAGCATGATCGGCGATCCTGCGCATCGCCGTGACACGATCTTCGATGGCGAAACTCTGCGTCAGGACAAACTCATGGGGTAGGCGCAAGAGACCGTCCAATGACCCCGGAGCGGTGAACGGCGGGTATTCCTTGATTGACACCATGGCGCCGAGCTTGCCTGTGTCCGGCCCGCGAAGTTCCAGCGCCGACTTGCCGAAAAACAGCTGCCGCGTCGCCAGCACATCACCAAGGCTCATGCGCGGCAAAGGCATTTCCACATCGACACCGCCGGCGAGGATCTTCGCCAAGAATTCCGCCGGCTCGGAGAAGAAGCTGTCGCGGCGCTTTACGACGCCGAGAAGACGCGCACCATAAGCCGTGAAATCCTTGACCATGCCGTCAAGGATGTCATGCAGTTCGGCTATTGCCTCTTCGCGGGTTTCTTCGCCGGCAGTGCTGATGCGGAATGCATTGAGCGCCTTGTCCACCCATCCGACCCGGCCGACCATCGGACGGCGTATGACCGTCAGATACGCCTCGTTGACGAAAAGGTTTTTCGACCCAAGCTCATCCATGTAGCGGGCGTCGAGCTCGGCCACGAAAGGATTGTCAAAGTCGCCTTCGATCTCCGGCGTCACGTGGCGGCGGATGATTGTTGTGTAGACCGCAAATCGAGAGGTCGAAAGGTTGCGGAACGTCGTGTTGCGGTTGAACATTCGGCTGTTCAACTCGGCCTGGTCCATCGTCTGGAACGGCAGGCCGCTGAGCTGGATGGCGCCGACCAGAAAGCCGCTCTTCGTCACGATCAGATTGTCATCGACATGGCGAAGGTAGGGGATGTGCATCGCAGCCGGCTTTTCGCGGCGGCGCTCACGGCCAAATTTCAGGTCTGCATTGAGGCTCATGGCGAATAGCTCCTCGCCCCCCAGAAAGTGAGGTTCGCCACCGCTCCGCGTTTGGAGACGCGCCGCTCGAAAATATGAAAGATGTAGGGATCGCGCTGGCACAGATAGGCACTGACCAGATGCACCACGCCGAACACGCCAAGACCGAGCATGAAGCTGCTCGTGGCGATAAAGCCGATCACCGCTAGGATGCCATTCAGTGCAAAAACTTCATAGCGCACGCCCCATTTCATCGGCGGGCGTGTCAGTGGCAGGCTGACCGGCTCGACATAGACTTCCTCGTCGTCCATGGCTCAGCTGCCTCCCGCGGTCGCGCGAACTGCGTCCACCAGCTGGGCAGCGCCGAAGATAAGAGCGATGCCGATGATGATGGAAAAAGCCATCATCCACGCCAGCCGCCCCGTCATGGCGAGGAAGCCGAGAAAACAGACCGCGATGATAGCGAATGAGCGCGCTATGTTGCCCTGCAGAACGCCGACGAACCACTCCAGCACGTTTTCGACTGGTGCCGCCGACTGGGCGTATGCGGTCGCTGGCGCCAGCGCTATTCCGACCGCCGAGGCCAAGGCCAGTTTCAGGGCAAATTTGCCTGCTTTCCTGTATTCCACCCTTGGCTCCTTTCAGTTGCCGAAATCCATGACATGACCATCCTGCCAGGCGTCCTCGCTTGCTGGCGGAGCGGCCGCGAGCATTTCGGATTTGGTCAGGATGGGCTTCTTCGCGACACCGCCGAACTTCCAGCGGTTGAGTATTTTCACGATGTATTCCGCGGTCTCCGGATTCACCGGAATGCCCTGCGCCTTGTAGACGCTGTTGGGCCCGGCGTTATATGCCGCCAGCATCAGCAGCGGATCCTGGAACTCGTCATAGAGTGACTTCAGATAGCGCAAGCCAGCCCGAACATTTGCCTGCGTATCGCAACGGTCGCTCACGCCGAGATCGGCCGCCGTCCCCGGCATCAACTGCATGATCCCAAGGGCTCCGGCCTTGGACGGACCCTGATTGGCGCCGAGATCGCTTTCAGCCCATGCGATCGCCTCGGCCAGATCGGCGTCGAAGCCTTCGTCCAGCGCGACTGAACGCACAAGTTCGGCGACTTCAGTACGGTTTCCGGTCTTGCACGCCCCAGGCCTCTGCGCCCCGACTGAGGTAAGGGCTTGCGCCGGCATTGCAAAGGCGACCGCGACGCGGTCTGATGCCAGATCCCGGCCGTGCGCTTCCAAGGGCATTGTAGCGGCACACAGGGTGAGCAGAAGAGCTGTTCGAGTGTTCATACTGTCGCCAAAATTTAACACTTTACTATGGCTACACGCAGCCCTAGTAAAGTGTCAACACCATATGCACCGCAGGGACGGATTTCGATGAAACAGATTGCCCTTTGCACGGCTTTGCTGCTCCAGGGCACCGCGGCTTATGCTGGCGGCGCCGACGCTCCAAATGCCTTCGCGCAGCCGTCGGAACACTACCTGCTCCAGTTTGCCAAGCCGGGCGAGAAGGTGTTCGTCTATGAGCGCTACGATGCGAAAGGCGCGCTCTTTCAGCGCGACGCGGCGACCCTCAGTTCGCCGGTTAAGGCGTCGTCGGCGACCGAGCGCGTCATCAACGGCGTGGCCTATCGACTGCGCGGCCTCGCGGCCTGCCCAAAGCCAAAGATTACCTACAAGACACAGGCGTGGGACTGCACGAAGGCCGCGCAGGACTATGAAGAAGGAATCTACAACCATCGTGCTTCTGTCGTGCTTTGCAAAACGCTTGTGCTGCAGAGCAGGAAGGGGGAACCCGACGCCGTGTCGTGTTTTTCTCTCGTGGGTGCGGGCAATACAAACGACCCGTACAACGTCGCCTACGACGATGACGAAATGGTTTTCTTCGGCATGGCCGCAATCGGCCGCAACAAGGACGGCAAGTCGCTGCGCCCCGATCTGGAGCACTCCGCCGACCTCGGTGGACAGTTCCAGGAATGAAACAGGCGCGCTTTGCAGTGCTGGCCGCTTTTGGTTTGTGCGCATCGGCACAGGCCCAGGATGCATCCGAATCTACTGCGCAATCGCCCTTCGCGGTATCGAAATCGGCTCAACTGCTGACTGGAGATACCTGGCGTGACGGCGACCATCTTTTCCGCCTCTATGGCGTGCAGTCATGTCTGCGCGGCACGTCGGCTGAACAGCCAAATGGGAACAAACTCGATTGCGGGAACATCTCGCTGGCGCATCTGGCAGCACTGTTCGATAGCGCGGCGGTGACATGCCAGCCAATCGGCTACGCCCTCGACAAGGCGGCCTTTGTCGTCTGCGGTGCGCAGCTGAACAGCGACACAATCGACGTCGGCACCGCGCTCATAGCGACCGGATACGCGTTTGCCGCAACGACAGCAAAGGGCAAAGCCGTCAACGAGAACTACCTCGTCGCGGAAATCAACGCTAAGATGAAACGTGCAGGTTTGTGGGCCACGACGTTTCAGCACCCTGTTCAGCTGCTGCTAAATAAGCGATCGGAGAGATAAGAATGAAGCACGACGATGAGGCGCACAAATATTACTATCCCGTGGAAGGACGCACCGACGGCGCAATCGGCGATGCTATCGCATTCATCGCGATCATCTTGGTGCCGGCGGGAATCTACGTGGCCTGGAATACCGTGGCCTCATGGATTTCGGCGCTCTTCTCTTAGGCCTGCAGTTTCGCGAAAGAACCGAGCAACGCGCGAAAATCGTCAACATCAACCTCGCACCAGTCGTGAGCCGTCAGCCGTTGAAAGTAAGCAGCTTTCATTTTCATTTCCGCGATAGTGGCTACTGGAGCAATGGCAGCACGCCTTCGCACCGCGGCCTCCTCCGCCATGACCGCGTCCAGTCTCTGACCCAGCACGATCGCGTCCGTACCCTCTGCCTCCATCGCTCGCTTGCCGATACATTCAAGCTCAGCGATGCTCTGACGATGTTTCGCAATCAGTTTTGCGAGGCCTTCAGCCGGTTCCATCTGTCGGTTGCTGGAGACCAGTTGAATAGGCATCGTCCTGCTCCTGGCGTACATCGGTCAGACACAGATACCTTGGGAGGTGAGGAAAAATAGGGATGGGACCATCCCTTTTTTGAAGCGACCAATTCTGAAAGACAGGGCGGGGGGCGCCTGCGTAGAAGGACTGGCTTTCAATGTTTCGTGCCCTGGTGGTCGAAGACCAGACGCTTATGCGTCTGGCTCTGATGAATGAAGTGCAAGCGAGCTTCGAAAAATGCGTCGTCCTGGGCGCGGAAACGCTGAACATCGCGGCCGTAGAACTTCAAAACAGCCATTTCGATCTTGTCGTTATCGATCCTGGCTTGCCCGGTTTTGATCCCACCTCACAAGGCGATCGCGTTGCTGTGGTCGACAGGATCATCGAGGCTTCGCCCAGTGCAATCCATATTGTCGTCACCGGTTCCGACAACCGTTGCGAGGCAGATGGTTTCCGGCAAATTGGCGCCGCCGCCTATCTCGGCAAGACCGGCCTTGCGCCCGGCGTGTTCAGCGACGTGCTAGACGATATTTCCACCAAGGGTTTCTCCTTGCGCCTGTCGCGGGCCGTCATGACCAAACCCGATTACCGCTTTTCCGTGCTTACACCGCGCGAACATGAGGCCATCGACATGATGGCGCATCGCGCACCCGGCGTGAAACGCAAGGAGATCTTTTCGCTCATGGCCGATCGGCTCGCCATTGATGCCGGCTCGGCCGAGAAATACTACAAGCAGGCTCGCGCCAAGCTCATGAGGCAAGGTCATACGCTCCCACAGGGGCTATAATCGCGATGGCCTCTCTAACCGTACATGGGATCAAGGTCCCCGTCGAACCGCGGGATGTTTCGCCGGTTATCTGGCGAGCGCTTCAAAGCCAGAGCTACGAAGCGAAGGAAGCGCGGTGGATCTTCAGGGCGGTCAAGGCGCGCGATCGCGTACTGGAGCTAGGGTCCGGTATTGGCATCATCACCGCACTGATCGCGAAAATCCCCGGCGTTCAGGTGTGGGCTTTTGAAGCAAATCCCGCAACAGCGGAACTAGCCAAGCGCGTGATAGCTGCCAACGATCTCGACAATGTCACATATTCCCAGGGTATTCTTACAGCCGGCCCGCCGCGGTCCTTCACCTTCTACGTTCGCCGCGACCTTTGGATGTCTTCCACGGAAAAAGACCAGGGACCATATGAGCGCGAACTTTCGATCGTATCGGCTGACGTCGATCGTTTCATCGCCGATCATCGAATAAATGCTCTCGTCATGGACATTGAAGGCGCTGAGAAAGAACTTCTGCAGGACGCCGAGCTGCCCGGCGTCGAGCGCATCTTTCTTGAGCTGCACGACCATCTCTATGGCCTTGACGGCGTCCGCAACATCACGCTTGCGCTTGCAAAAAAGGGATTTGCCTACGATCCGCGGGGCTCCCGAGGACCTTGCGTACTCTTCGCCAAGAACGATGGACCCCGCGAATACGAGGATGTGGAAGATGTTGCGTAATGCTCTCGCCGTCATATTTGCCCTGGCCCTTCCGCTCGCTAGTGCGGCCGAGGAAATCCCGCTCGATCCCAACGAAGTGTCGGTTCAAGACGCCAGCGGCAAAACCATCGCCGTTTTTTCGATAAAGCAGCTGCAGGCGGAGTTTCCGCAACAGACCTATGACACGCGTACACCCTGGACGAGCGAGGGCGAGAAAATCGGGTATCGTGGGCCACTGCTTGCAAACGTACTTGCCAAGGCTGGAATCACCGTCGCGCGGGAGGTGAAAGTTGTCGCCTATGACAACTTCGTTTCCGATATTCGCATGGACGAAATCCGGTCTTATAACCCGATCCTCGCGGTCGACCGTCGCTGCAACGAGAACGACAAGGCCGGTTCGCTTTGCCCGCCGGGCCAGGACTTCCGCCCGATCAGCATGGTTGAGAAAGGCCCCATCTTCATTGTTTGGCCCTTCGACCAATTGCCCGCTTCATATGTTCCCGCAAGAAACTCGATCTGGGTGTTTTTCCCGGTCATCCTGCGCGCCACGCAATGAAGTTCTTCAACGGCCGTTTGCTCAATGTTCTGCCGTATCTCGGCATGGCTGCAGCGCTTGGGCTGAGTGCGTGGACATTCATCCAATCGGATCGCTACCGTCAGGAGACGGATGCCATCCTCAATCAGACTTTCGAAATTCAGTGGCGCGCGGCACAGATTCGTGAGCGCCTTATACGGGTCTATGGCTATCTTCGCATTGCCGACGAGACGGGTAAGCTTGATGCCGACATCGACCGGCAAATGGCACTGGTGAGCGTCAACGTCGCGCAATTGGAAAACTTACCCTATCTGAACCGCTTTTTTCCCGATCATGACGCCGAGCTCCTGGGCGGGATTCGCCTCACCCTCGAACAGAAGATCGCCCCCCTTGTATCGGCGCGCAGAAACTACACTCAAGCCATTGCCGACATGGCCAAGCTGGAACAGTCAATTTATGAGATCTCCAGCTCCACCGTTGATCACAGCGCCACCTTGCAGCAGACCGCCAGCATCGACATTGCCGCCTCGCGCAACTGGTTCATCTTCGCCATCGCGCTTGGCCTCGGTGCCACCTTCTATCTGGTTATCCATCAGCGCTATGCTCTGGCCAATCGGCGCGACCAGCATATGCGCTCGTTCGCGTCGCTCTTTGCGCATACGACCCGATCGCGTGTTACAGCCCTGAGGCTGTTCCTCGAACATGCACAGCCAGACAAGCAGCCGAGCAGCGAAATGCTTGAGGCTGCGCGCAGTGCCGCGACGGAACTGGAATCGATCACTAACAGCGTGCTCCAAATCGCCTATGCGCCACAAGATTCAAGCACCGTGCCGCTCGGCCGACTGCTAGAAGACATAATGGGAGAGCGCAGCGGTTTGGTGCAAGTCAGGATCGATTCCAAGGCCCGTTCGCACCCCGTGCCGTCGGCGCCATTCGGATTGGTGGTGAACGAGTTGATCGAAAACGCTCTGGCCGCTTCGGCGGACGTCAAAGACGCCCGAGTTCTTGCCTCTGCAACAGTCAAGCGACACCCGTTCCTCCCTCGCACCTATCTAGTCCTTGAAGTGGCCGACAAGGGCTCAGGCATGCCGCCTACGATCGCTGCAAAAGCGACCAACCCTTTCTTTTCAACGCGAGCCGGAAATCATACGGGCCTAGGCCTGACCGCATGTTCTCAGATGGTCTCGACGCTGAACGGAAAGCTCATTATCAAAAGCGCTCATGGTATCGGCACCACCGTGCAGGTTAGAATTCCCCTGGCCTCCGCCGAAGCCAGTTTTTGGCGATCGTTTCGCAAGTATGGGCGAACGAAGGAGCACTCGTTGGGCGGCTAGCTAGGTGTCAGTTCTGGCGGGATCTTTTCGGAAAAGAGGAAGGTCGCTGGATCAAGTTTCAACGCCTTGGCGATCGCGGCAATCGTGTCCACGCTGACGTTGCCACTCGCCCGTTCCAGTTTCGTGAAGGTCGCCTCCGCCACACCGATAAGTTCGGCCATCTCATAGCGGTGCAAAGTACGTCGTTGCCGCTCAAAATCGATGATGTGCGCCAGCCGCTTGCGGATCGCATTGTCGTCCAAGCGATGCGCCCATTCCGGAACTTTCTTACCGCCCGCGAGCAATCCTGCAAAAGACACTTCCAAGCCGTTTGCCATGATCTGCAGCGTCGTCAATGTGACATTATTTTTCTGACGCACAGTCTGAATGTAGGTTCGATAGGCCAGTTTTTCGCCCTCGGCGGTCCGAAATAGTTCGGCCATGTGCATATGGGATAGGCCGCGTCTGGCTCTTTCCCGCTCAAGTGTCAGTGCAATGTTGGCGCGCAACGGGTTGTTGACCACGCCTCCGTCGTCTCGTTTCATAAATCGATGTAGTCGCACAAACCTGCCTTTTCGACCTGTCCTTTTTCGCGCGGATCATCCATAGTAAACTGTCAAATCTGCAGCGAGGAAAAGGCTATGACCATACTCAAATTCCTACTAGGGGGTGCTGTCGCCATCGCGGGCGCCGCAGCTCTTCCATCCCAATCAAAAGCGTCGGAATGGGGCTGTCAGGTCCTCCTATGTCTTTCCGGCGACTGGCAAGGCACTCCCTCGTGCCACCCGCCAATTTACAAGTTGATTGCGGCGATGGAAGCCCTGGGTTTTAATTGGCCGACCTGTCCGCAAGCCAACTCCAGCGCGGCGAGATTTGAGAAGTATGAGGATTGCCCGCCTGGCTGGCAAGCAGGTGGCGGCAACGACTCCGATCGACCCGGAATGGGGCAGGATCGCAACATCTGCCGCATCGCGGCCGGCAGGCTCACGCTGCCCGTCACTTTCATGAATAGTCGCCTCGGCCGCAATCATGACAACGGATCCCGACAGGCCCAGATCGAAATCAACGGCAAGTTGGTGACGGCAGAAATCCAGACCACGGGCAACGACAGAGGGCATTCCCTTGGGAGTGGCTCCACATACCTCACCATCTCTCGGCCGATCCGAGAAAAGCCCTGGTTTATCGAGTATGACGACGCGAACGGCATACGCCAGAAAAGCTGGTTCAATCTCAACATGCCTTAAGCCAAGCAATCGAGCAGGACAACGCACTATGAGGGTCACAATTCACGGAGGTTTGTAGTGTTCAAGGTGCTTCTCCTGTCCACTGTGATTTTGAACACAGGCGCTATGTTGACGGCGGCTGGTCAGAACGACAAGCCGCGATCAAACGTGGACAATCCTATGTGGCCCGCTTCATTAAAATGGGACTGCAAGACCGCTGCCAAGATCGTGTGCGAGCGTGATGGCAGTTGCTCGGTGGCTGAGGACCACACTGGATTCGTGCTGAACTACGGCAGCAACGAAGCTGAGTTTCCGGCTAGCAATGTCAGGATCAAACGCCACTATCAACAGACCGTACAGGGGAGCCCTTTGCAGCAGGAAGTTAAAGTTGAATTGGCCGACAATCGCGTTCTTTGGCTGACGGCAGTGGATGCCAGCCGCACTTATTCGCAAGCGTGGGTCGGCGCACTGAGCGAGTTGAAGGGTGGTGCGGTACTCATGGAATCCGAGGGCGTCTATTGCATGCCGCACAAGTGAGTGCGTCGAGAGGGGAGGCGAGCGAAGGCCGATCTGGTCTGACTTGGGACGCCGGCCCCGGCGGGTCAGAAGAGTTCAGAGTCTTCAGCTCAGTTTCAATCAGGCGGTGGGGTGATGTTAATTAACATCGATCTGTCGAATCGAGACTTAGAGTAAGTCTTACTGTTGAACACTGATCCTGTATTCTCGATTGTAAATGAACAAGACTTGCAGTACGCAGTCATGTATACGATGAAACATTAGAAAACCGTTATCGTTTACTGGCGAAAGTCGCATAATCTATCTTATGGAACTTAGAGGCAGTTCCACATCTGTTGCAGTTTGGTTTCTGTGCGATCGAAACATCCGCTCCCTTTTTTCCGGAAGGAAACTGCTTCGTCAATGCCAATCTCTGCGTTGAATGAGGTGTTTGCG
>NZ_JAFKIC010000372.1 GCF_017306585.1 Mesorhizobium sp.
CTTGCAGCACGACATCGCCCGGCTTCAGCCCCGCCTTGCCGGCGGGACCGGTCGCCTCGACGGAAGAGACCAGCGCACCGGTCGGCTTTTCCATGCCGAGCGATTCGGCGATCTGCGGCGTCACCGCCTCGAACTCGGCGCCGATATAGGGGCGCTCGAAGAAATCGAGGCCGGCCTTGGCGGCATCGGCGAACGCCCGCACCATGTTTGCGGGAATGGCGAAGCCGATACCGATCGAGCCGCCGCTACGGCTGTAGATGGCGGTGTTGATGCCCACCAGCTGACCGCCCATGTTGATCAGCGCGCCACCGGAATTGCCGGGATTGATGGCGGCATCGGTCTGGATGAAATAGCCCGAATCCGAGACACCGATATGGCTACGCGCAAGGGCCGAGACAATGCCGCTGGTGGTGGTCTGTCCGACGCCGAAGGGATTGCCGATCGCGAGCACCAGGTCACCGACCTCGAGCGCGTCGGAATCGCCGATGGCGATGACCGGGAACGGCTTGTCGGATTCGATCTTGAGCACGGCAAGGTCGAGCGTTTCGTCCTTGAGCATCACCTTGCTGGTGAATTCGCGTCCGTCGGCGGTCGCGACCTTCACCTCGTCGGCGTTCTTGATGACGTGGAAGTTGGTGACGATCACCCCGCTCGGATCGACCAGCACGCCCGAACCCAGCGAGGACTGCGCACGGGGCTGGGCACGGCCGAAGAACTCCTCGAAGAACGGGTCGCCGTCGAAAGGCGACGTCACCTTGGCTGTCTGCGAGGCATAAACGTTGACGACGGCCGGCGCCGTCTGCTTGACCAGCGGCGCGAACGACAGCTGCACCTCCTCGCGGCCGAACGGCACCCGCTTGTCGGGACCGGACGTACCGTTCTCGCCTTCGACGCCATGCAGCAGGTCCGTCAGCACGTCGGACAGGCCCGGATCGGCGGGTTTGGCGGCATCTTCGGCCAGCGCCTGCCGGACTGCCGGCGCGGTTGCGAACGCAAGCATGGCGCAAAGCAGAACAAGGGACAGTCTTTTGGCGCGCATTGCGAATCCTCCAAGCGAGTTCGGGCGCATTGTCCCGACGAATGTGCAAAATGAAAGGCTAAGCCGCTGAGGTGCGAATATTTTCGCCTGAAAGCCCTGCCTGGGCCAGGAAAACACCGACAACATCGCCATCCTCCGTGTCCAGACAAGAAAAAGGGGCCTGCAGGCCCCTTTCCAACTCTTCCGAAAAAGTCGTGGCTTAAGCGGCCGCGGCTTCCTCGTTGGCGCCTTCGGCTTCGAGGCGCGCGCGGTCGCCGGCGCCCTTGGCCGAGGTGTCACGATCGACGAACTCGATGACGGCCATGGCCGCGTTGTCGCCGTGGCGGAAGCCCGCCTTCATGATGCGCAGATAGCCGCCATTGCGGTTGGCGTAGCGCGGGGCGATGGTGTCGAACAGCCGCTTGACGACGCCTTCATTGCCGATCTGGGCAATCACCTGGCGGCGGGCGTGCAGATCGCCGCGCTTGCCGAGCGTCACCAGCTTCTCGACGATCGGACGCAGGTCCTTCGCCTTCGGCAGAGTGGTGACGATCTGCTCGTGCTCAAGCAGAGACACGGCGAGGTTGGCGAACATAGACTTGCGGTGGCTTACGCTGCGGGCGAAGCGACGGCCTTTGAAACCGTGGCGCATGGCTCTTTTCCTTCTTCAGTTGTTCAAGAGGCCACGGCCTCTGATGGTTTTCCGCATGACCGTCGGATCGGGCGGCTCACGCCGTCGATCCTTGGAATCATGCTCAATATTGGTCTTCGTAACGCTTTGCGAGGTCTTCGATATTCTCCGGCGGCCAATCCGGCACTTCCATGCCGAGATGGAGGCCCATCGCCGCCAGCACTTCCTTGATCTCGTTCAGCGACTTGCGGCCGAAGTTCGGTGTGCGCAGCATCTCGGCTTCGGTCTTCTGGATGAGATCGCCGATATAGACGATGTTGTCGTTCTTCAGGCAGTTGGCCGAACGCACCGAAAGCTCGAGTTCGTCGACCTTCTTGAGCAGCGCCGGATTGAAGGCGAGCTCGGTGACGGCTTCGGCCGCGACTTCCTTCTGCGGCTCGTCGAAGTTGACGAACAGGCCAAGCTGGTCCTGCAGGATGCGGGCGGCGAAAGCGACCGCGTCCTCGCCCGAGATCGAACCGTCGGTCTCGATCGTCATGGTCAGCTTGTCGTAATCGAGAACCTGGCCCTCGCGGGTGTTCTCGACCTTGTAGGAGACCTTCTTGACCGGCGAATAGAGGCTATCGACCGGGA
>NZ_JAFKIC010000151.1 GCF_017306585.1 Mesorhizobium sp.
GGGCTTTAGCACGAACCGGTGACGTTCGGCGGGGGGATCACGATCGTGAAGGTTTCCGCGCCCGGTCTGGCGTTCGCACCGGCGCGTAAAGCGTCGGCCTCATCCCATTTTTGGGCGATCTTCGGTTCGATCGTGCCGGTATCATAGATTTTGTCGAGCTTTTTTGGGAATTTCTTCTCTGGCAATTCTTGGCGCACCAAGGCGAGCCAACTGGATGGCACGAGGTCTTGGTACGCGATTAGGCTACGTTGACCAAGTGGATTGAACGGCCCGCTGGCGGGGCGTGATGGTGAGGTTGTATAAGAAGCCTCCTGGCTGAACAGCCAAATTAGGGCTATCCTCAATCGAAGCGACGCAGCCCGAGCGCTTGTTCAGTCCTCTATGAGCCGAGGAGTTATTTGGCCGCCGGGTACGAGCAGCGCTGAGCCGGCTAGAAACGGGCGAAGTGACCTGAGCTCCGAAGCCTGGCTAGCAGGATGCTGGCCGTTGCGCTGTGGTCAACCCTGGCTTGCTCGCTCAGCGGAGACGCATTCCAGGCAGCCAATGCCGCCACCAAAAGGGCGGTGTCCCCACTTACCGATGCGCATCCAAGTTGTCCGTTCTTCCCCATCACGATTATTGCTGTGCCGGTCACGCCATATCCAATCGCAGCCATCCGCTGAACGCAGCTGTCGCCGTCGACACGAACATCGAACAGAACAGAACCTCCAGTTTTTTCCGCAGCGTCAGCCACACGATCGCCGAATGGTCGATTGAGGCCCTCGATATTGCCGAGTGACTGCTCAAACAAGGCCAATTCAACATGCTCCGCCACCATGGCGGCGAGAGTGCGCGTCGGCTCACGCAATCGGCAAGACGCCAGCTCTGATTATCCACATACCAGCCCAACTCTCCCGCCTTTTCATGGGGCACGCCTCAGCGCGAAGGCACCGTCTTGCCTGCGACTGTTCGACATGCCCTCGCATCAAGGCCCACGACAATCCCGTCGCGACCGTATCTTGCCGGACTGTTTCGTTTTCCACGCATTGGCGAAGGCGATTGAATAATTGAGAACCCGTTGGCGGCTTCGACCGCATGCATGCGGCTCCAGCATGACAATTAGACTGTGCTAATATATCCTATGCGGTATGCGGGGGGATGTCATCAGACGGCCACGAAGACGTATCGCGCTGGCGTGGCTTGTCTTGGCTGGCAATGCTGATGCTCACGATTGGTACACCGGCAAGACTGATCCGGTTCTGCAATATGATTGCTGCGGCAACAAAGATTGCCATCCGATAGACTCGCGCGATGTCAGGGAGACGAAAGACGGCTATTACGTCAGGCTGCCTCGCCCTTCCTATCTGAATGAGTCACAAGAGCCAGAGTGGTTTATCCCTAGCGAGCGCGTCCAAGCCTCAGCCGATGATCGCTACCATCTCTGCGAGCGATTGATGACGTTCTATCGAACGATCATTCCGCATATGAAGTTCGAGGCCTACCAGAGGTTCAGATGGACGTGTTTCTTCGCCCCGAAGGGCACGAGTTCAATCGAGCAACGCCGGTAGACGTTCTTCACCGATCCTGGTCCCATTCCACCGGATGAACGCCTTGTCAAAAATGTAATCGCATTAGCGGAAGTTAAATTTCGACTGTTTCGGCTTGCCGCAAATTAGGGTCTCGGTGGCATAACTCGGGCAGGACTTTCGGGGTGCTGGTAGGAAGACTGATGCGCGGGCGTGGATGGATCAAGGCGTTGCGTCAGGACGATGCCCGACAGGTGCGTGCGCACATTGCCGAACTTGAGCGAAACCTCATTGCGACCACACCACAGGGGCGCCATCGACGTTTCGACGCCGGGAATGAACTTCGTATTGCGAAATCCCGCCTGGAGCGTCTCGAGGTATGCATCGCCGCAATAGCGGAGAAATATGATCATTAGCGGAAGCTCGCCGCTCGAAGTTGCCGCGCGGTCCAACCGGACCGCGCGTCGGTGCTGCAGTCACAATGCCGGACAGGCCGAAGCCGCAGCAAGGATTCCGGCACCCCAGCAGGCGACAGCGCTGGGCTCAAGCGCTGTTTGATTTCATTCTCGGGTCAGGTTCCCGCTGGATGCCGATCCGATGGCAAAATAGAAACAGGCATTCGTACAAGGCGGCGGATTCACCGTGCCGTTTGGCGGAATTCGACGACGAGATCGACGTTCCGTCCTTACTCTGGGGATAACACCATTGTTCGCTCTTTGTTCTTTTCCTAGAAAGAGCGGTAATATATAGTCTGAAACTACATCAGCCCCCAGTGAGTCAGCGCGCCAAATGACTGTCCAGCCCCGGATTCTCAATGAACCGACAATCAGCTGCCCAAGCTGCAAAACGGAGATCAAGCTCAACGAGTCGCTCGCGGCGCCGCTGATTGCCGCCACCCGCGAGGACTATGAACGGCGCTTGGCGCAGAGCAACGCGTCAATGGCGGCTCGGGAGGAAGAGCTTAAACGCGAGCAGGCCGCGATCGACGCCGCCAAAGAGGACATCGGCAACCAGGTTGCTGAGCAAATCAAGCTTGAACGTGCCGCAATCGCGATCGAGGAAGCCCGCAAGGCAAAATTGCTGCTTTCGGTAGACCTCGAGCACAGGGATAACAAGCTTGCCGAGTTGGAAGCGACGTTGAAGGCGCGCGACGAAAAGCTGGCCGAGGCCCAGCAGCAACAGGCGGAATTCCTGAAACAGCAGCGTGCGCTTGACGATGAAAAGCGGGAGATGGCGCTGACCATCGAAAGGAAGATCCAGGAAGGACTGGACGCCGTTCGCGTAAAGGCGAGGTCCGAAGCCGAAGACGGGCTCAAAATGAAGGTTGCCGAAAAAGAAGAACAGATCGCCGGCATGCAGCGCCAGATCGAGGAGTTGAAGCGCCGTGCGGAACAGGGTTCTCAGCAGCTGCAGGGCGAGGTCCTCGAGCTTGAGCTCGAGTCCCTCATTGCCAGCCGGTTCCCGATGGACATCATCGAGCCGGTCGCCAAGGGCGAGTTCGGCGGAGATGTCCTGCACCGCGTGGTCGGACCGGCCGGCCAGCCATACGGCGCCATTTTGTGGGAATCGAAACGCACCAAGAACTGGAGCCAGGGTTGGCTCGGGAAGCTCAGGGGAGATCAACGAGCCGCCAAAGCGGATATTGCGCTGATGATCTCGGAAGCGTTGCCTCCCGGCGTGGAAACCTTCGATCTTATGGACGGCGTCTATGTCGCCCATCCCAAATGCGCGATCCCGATCGCCATCATGCTTCGGCAATCCCTGATCGAGCTGGCGAACTCCCGCCTCGCCCAGGACGGCCAGGCCACCAAAATGGAACAGGTCTATGGCTATCTGACCGGTCCGCGGTTCCGCCATCGCGTCGAAGCGATCGTGGAGAAATTCTCCGATATGCAGGCGGACCTCGCCAAGGAACGCAAGGCCACAACACGCCTTTGGGCCAAGCGGGAGGCTCAAATCCAAGGCGTAATCGAGTCGACCGTCGGGATGTACGGCGACTTGCAAGGTATCGCCGGAAAGGTGATGCAGGAGATTGAGGCCTTGGATGTGCTGGCGATTGAAGCCTCTTCGCATGAAACTGAATAGGAGGCCTTCAGGTCGCCCTAGGCGATCAGGACTCCTCACAACGACTTAGCCCAACTGAGACGCGACCAGAAGACGGCACTAGCCGAGCCCCTACTCCGCAGCCATCGCTTCGTCAGGCTTTCTCGTTCGGCCTGCGGGCTTGGTTTGGGAACGGCCGAAGGCCCCGCCTTGCGGCGGAGCCCTCGTCGAGGCGATCAGTCCCGGTTGGGACGAGACCAGATCAGCTGCAGGCCTTCCTCGCCTTCCACCTCGATCAGGGTGGCGTAGATGGGAGCGGGGAAGCTCGGGTCGTCCAGCTTGACCGAGAGATAGTCGCGGCCCTCGTTGGAGACCTTCTGCCAGGCGGCTCCGAGATCGACGCTACCCGAGTAGACGCGGAAGTGGGGGCCTTTGTCGGAAGGGTTCTCGACGCGGATCAGCTTGGCTTTGACGTTGAGGTTGAGGGTTTTGATGGCTCCGGAAAAACCGTGGGCGGTTGAGGTGAATGTGCCGATGGTAGCCATTTGTCGTCTCCTTGAGTTTCTCGGGCCGCGACCACCGCGACCTCGATGGCGGTCGATGGACCGGAGGCGATCGGCCCGCACCCACCGGGGTCCCCATTGCGCGCGCGCAATGGGGTGGTCCTTAGGGCCGCAACGACAGTGAAGGGCAGCCAGGGCGAGGCTTTCTTGTTCCGCGCGGAATGACGGCGCAGCCGTCAGGGGAAGAAAGTCGCGACCGGCTGTTGCGGGTTTGAGAACGAGGCGTAGCGCAGCGAAGACGGCCTTCGGTCAGACCAGCCCCATCGAGGACGCAGGTGGTGCGCCTTTCCATGAAACCGCCGGTCAGACGACAGGCGAATCCACCGGCATGATCACCGCAACCGCAGCCAAGGTGAGGCGCCATCAAACCCGACGCTCCCGACAGGCGCCATCGCATAACGAAAGAGCCGGAAAGGGAGGTAACCCGCCTTACTTCGGTCAGTGACGACTGGCCGACTGGCGAAACTCCGAGGTCCGGCGTCTACCCCTTCAAGATAGATGGCCGCCAAGGTCATGGAAATGCCCATCTCGGGCTGGACGTCGGAACGGGCCGGCTGATCTGCATCGGCACGCCGGGCTACTACCCAAACTGACCGGTGCCAAGGCGAGGGCACGAAGGCGGTTGGGGGATGGCTCCGCACCACCCCCGACATCGATCGGAGAATGCAACATCATGCCGCCTCCGCGATCTGTGTCGCATTCGGCTGGAGATCATGCAGATAGTTGACCGCCCGCTGGGCATGCGCGGCCGCGGCGAAAATAAAGCGCTTGTCGTTTCTGAGAATTTCGAGCCAGCTCGCAAGATAGCTTGCGTGATCGGGTCTCGGCTCGAGCTCGGGAACGATGCCGAGATCGGCCGCCAAGAAGCAACCACCCAGATCGGCCACAAGTTCCTCGTGGGCCCTGAAGGAGCGATCCTTGTGATAACGGGAGAGGTTGCGATCAAGCCGCTTTTCCGACCCAACCCAATGAGTCATTTCGTGTCCGAGGGTCGCATAGTAGCCGGGCCCGTCGCGGAAACTCTCGAACGGCGGCATTTGCACCATATCAAGAGCCGGATTGAAGTACGCTTCGTTGCCACCGTGGCGGATGACGGCCCCGGTATTTGCGAAGAACGCATCCGCATGTTTGATCCGCTCCACCGGCTCGGACACCGGCGCGGGATTGCCGTAATACTGCGTGGGCAAGCCTTCGATCTGGTCGGCACAAAACACCGTATAGGCCTTGAGGAACGGAATCCCGCGCTCGACCTCTTCGCCTTGGGCATCGGTTTCTGTGCGTACGAAGCGACTGGCGTAGACAACCATCGAGCCGGTCTCGCCTTTGCGGACATGACCGCCCAGCTCGACGCTCTGCTTGAAAGTCATCCAGGTCGGGGACACGAAATCCCTCGCAACCGCCTCCAACCAAAGAAGCAGGATATTGATCCCCTGATATGGCAATCCATTGTGGCGCACCGGGCGCGTGATACGCCCCGTCGTATTCGCGACGTTCCACGGCTTCACCCACGGTCGCACGCCTTTTTCCAGATCCGCGACGATGCGGTCGGTGATCTTCGCGTAGATATCGACGCGGGATTTGTTGCTCTTCCTGTCCATTTGCCAAACCTCCATTCGAGGCCGCGCCAATCGCGGCCGTCACGAGGTCCGAATGCGCAGGACCGCAGGTCCGCGAACCCGCGGAGGATCGATGGGGAAGTTGAGAACTATCGCCTGCGGGCCGCAACGTCAGTGCAGGAGGGCGCAGCCGTTTCGCGGCACGAGGACCGGAGCAGGACCATCATTCGTGACGGCCGCGATTGGCGCGGCCTTAATGACTTGCCGTGTCCGTCTTTGAGTGCGGTGACTTTGGCACACGCAAAGGGGCCGGTTCCCGAACGGCAACCAGCCTCAGTGTGAGAAGATCGGGCGGAGCCGAAGATCCGCCCGATGGCAGTTAGCCAAGGGCCGCCATCTGGAGATCGGCTGCCTGCCGGTTGACGGTCTGGCCGGGGTTCTCGGTCTGGCGTTCGTAGGGCTTCCAGCTCTCGCCGACGATGTGCTCGTAGGCGGCAACGGCGCCCTCGGCCGCCATGCGCAGCGCGTGTGCCTGAAGGCCCATTTCGGCGGCGAATTCGCGCTTGCGCTGGGCCTTGCTGTCGAAGCCGACCGGACCGTCAATGTCCTCGTCGCGGGTGTCATTGGCGAGCCTGGCCGTGGCATCCCTCGCCTCGGTGACGGCCTTCGAGTAGAACTGGCCTGCTCCAAAGGCGGAGCCGACATACGATCCGACGATCCTCTGCAGGTGGATCTGCATCGCCTTGTCGGAAAGGCCTTCGGAGAGTGTGTCTGCACCATCGGACAGGCTGCGCTCGTGGAATTCGCGGATGCCGTCGCTGTCGAGGACGGAGAGGCCAAAGCTTTCGGAAATGAGGGTGGCCTGGTGGCCATCCGGGCAGCAGAGCCGGACCATTTCGAGGGTGGTGCCCTTGCGGAGCTGGACGATGCGGGCCTTGGTCTTGGTGGAGCGGGGTGAACTGGACATTGAGCTTTCCTTCTAGCGATGCCCGTCAGGTGTTCCGGCCCTTGCCGGTCTTCCCTGCGGGTGCGGTCAAAAGGAACCGGCGAAGCTGGACGCTTCAGGGTCCGGAGCCTGCCAGGCGAGCAAGGTTGGCTTGCGGACAAGCGGGGTCAGTTCTTCACTGGCCCTGCGCGGGACGCGGGCCAGCCTTGCCGAGACCGGCGGGGTCCGGCCGCCCCGCGGCGCGATAGCGGCCTTGAAGCGGACAGCCGCCGGTTCAGACCGCAGCAAACCCGCCGGGAAGACCGGGCAAGGGATGAATTCGGACATCGGCATGCACGAGGAAATGTGTTCATTTCCCGCGGCCACACGATCCGCCTGCCCGCCAGACTGCGCGAGGGACGCGGTTTGAACTTCGGCCCCTGCAGGCATAGATGAGCTCCGGTCCGCCGCGGCGGATCAACTCTTTGGCCTGCTCCCATGTCGAGCTGACAGCGTAGCGTGTTCAACTCCGAATTGAGGGCAGCAATGACCGATTCCAAAGACGACTACGTCTATGACGACACGACAGGGGAATGGCGACCAGCATCGGAGATGGCTGCCATCGCAGCTTCCGCCGGGAAAATTGAAGTGCGCGATGCCGCCGGCAATGTGCTCGCCGACGGCGACTCCGTCGTCCTCGTCAAGGACCTCAAGGTCAAGGGTGCCGGCCAGACCCTGAAGCAGGGCACGGTGATCAAGTCGATCCGGCTCACCGACAATCCCGAAGAAATCGATTGCCGGCATGATGCGATCAAGGGGCTGGTGTTGCGAACGGAGTTCGTCCGCAAGCGCTGAGCAGGCCGGGGTATCAGGCGCGGATCAGGTCCGGTGGCAGTCTGGCACGCAGTGCCTTAATAGCAGCATCTTGCCTGGCCAGTTTGCGTGAGAGCGCGCCGATCTCGTGCTGCCTCTCCAGTGTGATCGCTGCGAGGTTCGATCGATACCTTTCGAGAAAGGCCCGGGCATCAGCAGGGTTTCGGCGTCGGTGGCCGATACGCTGGAGCTTGAGCCGCGGAATGATCGCCGTCATCCGCTTCATGATCAGCCGGTCGATCATATCGAGCTGGCGCTGTGTCTGGCGCCGAGCCTCCTCAATGCGAAAGAGCTGTGTGCGGCGATCGGGGATAGACATTATGCGTCCCTCCCCTGCCAATCCATGAAGCTCGATGGCCCGCCATAGACACGATGGCGCGCGACATCGATGACGAATCCAAAGCGGCCGACATGGTATTCGTCGGTCGCAACGAGAAAGCGACGTTCCTCAGTGCCCGGTCCACGCTTGCCGCCAGGGGTCGCGATAACTTCGGTGAAACCGGCCTCGTGCTCGGAACGGATCGCCGACACCACGACCCAGTCATCGGTATGCCTCTCGAAAAATGCCCGCTCGTCCTTTTTCGCGGATTGGCCGGGTTCGAGCACCCTCTCTTGGATGGCCTCCCAGGCATCCGGGTACCAGTCGCGTATTGACCTTTCCGCACAAGCGTTCTCGAAGTCCGTGAAGAGCTGGGGGAAGGCTTGGGCGACGGCCGCCCAATGGCAGTCCTCTTCATACCAGCCGTCATTGGCACGGAGCATCTCATGGACTTTGCGATTTCGCTCCACCGACAGATGGAACCCGCCATGGCCTGCCGTCGCGTGAGCCACGACGCCCTCGGCATAGACGGTCGCTCCCTGCGACGTTCCCCACGGCGTGTGGGCACGCGAGGGGATCTCGCGACGTCCGAGAGCAGCGCGCTGCTGCTGGTGGAGGGCGTTCTCTTCGACATGCGCGCGAAACGCCGCCTCATCGGCAAGCTCACCGGCATGGCCGTAGAAATCGCCGCGCGTCCATTCGGCCATGGGCCGGCATATACGCCAGCCTGTGACGAGATAGTGCCGGCCATCACGGGCTGGAGCCATGGCGAAGGCGTGGACACCGACAATGGCAACGCAAAGCCCATCGGCGCTTCGGCCAAAAGAAACTTCCGAAAAACCGGGAGTTTGGACGACATCGGTTTCAGAAGTCCGCGCAGTCATGGTGCCGACCTCCCCCCACTTCCGCCGCTGCGGTGTCCGCCGTGACTTGCCGCAACACGGCGTTGGGGTAGCCGTGGCGGGTAAGCCATTCCTCGGCCGCCCTGCGATTGGCGGCAAGATGGACAAGCTCGGCATCGTCGCCAGCGCCGTCGAGAACGAGAACCGTGCCGATGGCGGGCCGCTCCTTGACCGAAAACCTCAGGTCGCTGTTGACCGAAAACGTCTGGTGGACGCGCAGCACAACGGTTCCTTGACTGCCATAGTCACCCTTGTGCAGGGTGATCGAGGCGGGCAGCGTCGTACTGCCGACGCGGGCCTCGGCCTGTTTGCGGATCAGGCGACCGCCGCCGTTGCGATTTTCCCAGGCTGCGAACTTCTTGCGATGCCGCTCTGGCGGGCGTGGGGATCCGTCGGAAAAAGTCACGATGGATCCGAGTGGAACAAGGTCATAGATCAATTGGGCGGACATAATTTTCTCCGTGGTGCTCATGGTGGAAACAGAACCGCCGCCGGTGATGTGCCGGCGGCGGAATGATCGTTTGGAGGAAAAGGTAAGGCGCAGCCGCCTACTCGGCGGCCACCTTGTAAGGCTCGATCTGTTCGTCAGCGAGGTCCTCCTCCTGCGGAGCGGCGTCCTCGCCGACGTCGTCATGCGCGGGCTCGACAACCTTATCGCCGTCGAGCTCGTCCCGGTCCTGCGGCGTGCCGTCGTCCTCAGGCTGTTGCCTGGCCTCGTTCGTCTTCAGCCAGGAGGTCAGCTTTTCAGGGGTGGGCGCAAACCGCGCCGACGGGTGGACGAAGCGGCCTTCCTTGAAGTGCTCGACCAGGGCCGAACGGGTGTCCTTGACCTTCTGACGGGGCAAGACGGATGTATCCGCGCAAGCGGCTTCCAATGCCTGCCGCGACAGGCATGACAGGAAATCCTCCGTCCCCATGTTGGCCAAGAAGCTGTCGGCGGCGATGACGTCGCCGGCGACACGGGCGACAACGCCGCTGTCCGAGCGATTCTCCCTGCAGGACAGAACGTCGATCAGCAAGGACCGCACGGCGATACGCAGCGTGTCCATGTCGAACGCGAGCTTGCCCTCCTGGTCGAACAGGCGCGCGGCATGTTCGCCGAGGCCTGCCGCCCCGTAATAGGAGATGTCGCGGGCACCCGACGCCACTGTGACATTCTGACCGGCGAAGGCGAGAACGAGCAGCGCCATCAGCGTGTCGTCCTCGATCGGTGCGCGCGACAGCGCCTCGTGCAGTGCGTCGGTACGAAGGTCCCCGATCATCTCCATGCCTTTGCGCGTCACGTCCGGACGCGGCTTTGCCGTAACGACGATATCATCGCCATCGACCTCGCCATCGTCGCCATTCTTGTCCTTGGACTTTTTGGCCGCCGGCATGCGGTACGCGACCGACTGCACCTTGCCGTCGCGGTCAAGATACATGGCGGTGTGATCGGATTTCGACGGCTTGCCGTATACACGCTCCGCCTTGGCCGGCAGCTTCGGCTCGCCCCACTGACCGGCTTCCACGATCACGCCACGCTTGGGCACAGCGTTTGCCATCCACTCCTGCTGGGCGCCAAGAAAGGCCTCGACATCCGTCGTATAGCGGCTGTCCTCGTCGGCCGGAGCAAACAGGTCCTCGACCCAGGCAATGCCATAGGCCTGGGCGAGATCGTCACCGAAGCTGGCATCGCGCGCGTACATGCGGCGCTTCGTCAGGCCCTGCGCCACGCTCCACCATGACACCTGGGGATCGGCCTTGGACGGCTTGTGCTTCTTCCAGACCTCCTTCTGCTCATCAAGCGAAGCCGACGCGATGGTGCGCAACTGCTGCTCGTTGGGCATGTCGCCCTTGGCCATCTGGTCCAACATGGCCGGCAGTACGTTGGCGAGCAGGCGCAGCTTCCTGATCTGGCGGACGGGAAGCGCCAAAGCGACGGCGATCGCTTCCTCGGTCCATCCGAGTGCGACCAGTCGCTCGATCGCACGCCATTGGTCGACGGGATTGAGCTGCTCATGCGCCAGCGTCTCGGCCAGCGAGCGCATGGCGCCGCCATCCTCGGCGCGATCGATCACCAGCACGGCGATTTCTTCCAAACCGGCGGCAATGGCCTGCCTCACACGGCGATGGCCGGCGTCGATGACATAGCTGTTGCCGCCATCCGTTTCCGGCGCCACGACAGGTGGCTGCACGATGCCGACGGCGCGGATGGTAGCCAGCAGCAGCGCGTCGGCCTGCGGACTGGACTTCGAGCGTCGCGCCTTGTCGGGGTTATCCTTCAGCGCACGCGGATCGACAAACTTCAGTTCCATGGAGATGCTCCTTCAAGGGGTTTGCGGACGCCGCTGATCGCCGCGTCCTTCCTCGTCTTCTTCCCGAAGACATCCCCCGGCCCGCGGAGCGGGCGGGCCGGTGCAACCGCGGCCGAGCATCCCTGCCCGGCTGGCCGAGCGGGGCTAACAGCCCTGCGCAGGACGACGCGGCCGGGATTGCGAGCGGCGCGGTTGAGCGCCAGCGGCAGCGGCCCGCCCGATCTGCGAGCGGGTTTTATTCTTC
Organism: Mesorhizobium sp.; assembly: GCF_017306585.1. Taxonomy (GTDB): domain Bacteria; phylum Pseudomonadota; class Alphaproteobacteria; order Rhizobiales; family Rhizobiaceae; genus Mesorhizobium. The sequence goes on from NZ_JAFKIC010000151.1 coordinate 11,225, forward strand.
CTTCGTTTTCCTTTCCTCAACCCTGCGACGTAGACCGGGGCATGGCGATAAGCGGAACGGTTCTCTGTCTCGGCGCCGCGGCTCCGTGGCGAGAGCCCGCAAGGTTTTTGTTCTATTTTTGTTCTTTCCGAAGAGAAGCCCGGCTGCTAGCGGGGGACCCCGGTATTGTCCCGTTTCGGGACCAAAGTGCTGGCATTGCTCTTGCTTCGGACGTGGTGCCGGTTGATCCCGGTCCTGATCGTACTTTGATCAGGTGTAGGCTCGCCGGGCTTGAGGTGGTTGGGGTTTCTTCGCCCGGCGAGTTCCGCCACGCTGAGAACAAAGGCCGGCGCCCTCGCTGAAGCTTATCCGAATGGCGCCGGCCACGGGCGGGATTGGGATCCGCCGCGCCTTGACATAGGTGAGTCGTTACGGTGCGTCAGGTGGTGGCGGACACTTTGGCTTTCCGCTTCGCAGGTGCCTTCTTGGCTGGTGCGACGGGTTCAGCCTTGCGCCCAAGCCCGATGGACTTCGCCAGTTGCGAGCGCTGAGCGGCGTAATTCGGAGCCGTCATCGGATAATCGCGCGGCAAGCCCCACTTCTCGCGATAGGCGTCCGGCGTCAGCCCGAAGTCCGTGCTAAGGTGCCGCTTCAGGGATTTGAACTTCTTGCCGTCTTCGAGGCAGATAATGAAATCTGGCGTCACCGACTTCTTCGGGTTGACTGCGGGAGTTTGCGGCTCAACGACAGGCGCGATCGGCGTACCAAGCCCCGACAGAGATTTGTGCACGGATGCGATCAGTTCAGGCAGGCCGGTAGCCGGTACAGGGTTCTTACTTACGTAGGCGGAAACAATCTCCGCAGTAAGCTCGGCTAGTTCGGCGGTGGGGTGGTCGGATTCTTCTGTCAATGTGTCGGTCCTTTTGTCTGATATGTCCCATCTCTATTTGAGCAATGTCCTGTGCGCAACCGGGCCTGATCAATTCTAAGCCAATGATGGCGGCCGGCTTTGCGGCGCTGGGCAAGACCGAGGCCGAAATTGACGCGTTCTTTTTGGCCGCGACTAAGCTGTAGACCAAAAAACAGGCGGCCCGTCAGCCATCTAAGTGACGGGCCGCCTATATGCCGATTAGCTAAAATAACGGAACGTCTAACGGACAAGTACGGAACCAAAGCGGTTACGTCAGACCTTTGCTTGCACGGTGCAAGACTTTATTCTTGCCGTCTTATGGTAAAGAACGGAAGTTGATCGGCACGACATAGGACGGCCCCGCAACGGATCAATAGCAAACTGAACTTAGGCGGCTATGGTGTGAACGCGGAAGTCGGGTCAGATCCGCTTGAAGTCCTTAAGCCCTAGGCGTATCCGCTGGCCTTCCGCGAAGGCAAGGGCGACCGATTCCAGGTCGAATGATCGGGTAAGTTCTTCGCCGTTCCCAACAACACGGACGAACCACTCGCCCATGGCCTCGACTATCTCAACGGACGTGTGGTTTGCGCTGGCTTTGGTGTCGGCCATCGCAACTGCCTCGTGTCTGGATGGGAACAAGACGAAACAATATGAGTGCGCGCCTTTCAAGCGCTAAAAGGCCGGCGCCTGCTTTTGCGGGGGGCTTTCGCAGGCGCCAGCCGGACGGTCCAATCAGGTCCGCCGCAATGATCCAGTTAGCTGATTCTTGACGTTACGTCATGTGGTCTGGCTGGCCGGAGCCGAGCATGACAGAAACGTGGCATCAACATGGGTAAGCAGTTCGGCGCGCCTCCTGTATCGCCTGCACCCGAACGGCCCTGAACCTTTGCCGCCGGTCAATGGCTGACAATGATCGGCAGCCTGTATCGAGCCTGCTATGCGGCTGCAGGCCGGTCCTGGCCATCAATCGAAGACGCAAGATCGGTCTCGATTTCCGCAAGCTGTCGGCGCTTCTCAGCCAGTTCACCAGAGAATCCGAACTCGCCGCCCTGACGCGAGCGATAGGAGGTGAGCCTGAGCTCAGCATCCTCAAGACGCTGGCGGTATCGTACCTGCTCGCCCTCGAAGCCGGCCAAGGCATGCTCGAGGCGAGAAATCGCACCAAGCGGCGTGGTGGTCAGCGGCAGCTCGATCTCATCATCGGCGCCGGTGCGCATCAGCATGGTGGCATAGCGGTAGCCGTCTTTGCCGAAACGCTCGCCGGAATATCTGAAATCAAACCCGCCGATAAAGGCGATGGTGGTTTGGCCTTCTTGCCTGTTCTGCACGAGGGTCAGGATTTCCTTCATCAAAGCGCGACCGGCGAGTTTGCGCTGCGTGAACGCGTCGCCACGGACCACCATGCTGAACCCATCGCCGGTCGTCGGCACGAGGCGCGCGATATCCTTGCCAACCTCGCCGATGCGGCGGGTCGCGTATTCGATATCGCGCTCGGCATCGCGGATCTGCCGCCGAACGGCGTGCTCATCATCAATGTGGGCCGCGCGAAGGCGCTCCAGGCGGGCAATGTCTGCCTCCAGACCTGCCTTTTGCATCAGACGCGGATCCCCCGAGGCGATCGCTTTGGCAAAGGCGAACTGGCTGGCCTGCCCCTCACCCATATCCTCCAGCCGCCGAATGGACGTGTCTCCCGAAAGCGCTGCCGCGATGAACCGGGCCTTGCGCTCGTTGTTCTGCCACATCTGGGCGTCCATCGATCCTTCCGTGGCGTAGGCGAAGATGTCGATGAAATCGTGCTGATTGCCCTGCCGCAGGATACGACCTTCACGCTGCTCGATCTGGGAGGGAAGCCAAGGCACATCAAGATGATGCAGCGCCTTGAGGCGGAGTTGCGCGTTGACGCCGGTGCCCATCGTGTCGGAGGAGCCGATCAGGAACCGGATTTTTCCGGCCCGCACATCACCGAACAGGCGTTGCTTAGCCTCCGCCTTCTTGAAATCCTGCATGAAGGCAATTTCCGATGCCGGAACGCCCCTGCGCACCAGCTCGTCGCGAATCCAGCGATAGGCCGAAAAGCCTCTGGTTTTCTCGACGCTGATCGTGCCGAGATCGGAGAAGATCATCTGCGCCGCGCCCGCAAGCTCGAACGGCTTGCCGTCGGCGCGGAGATAGGTGCCTTGCGCCGTTTCTTGCCAGATACGGAAGGCATTGCCGATCAGGTCATTGAGCTTGTTGTCCGGCTCATTGTCATTGTCCGGGTCGACCAGGCGCAGGTCGATAGCAGCGTGCCGGCCATCGGTGATAACCGAGAGCAGGATGTCGTCACCGGGTTCCGCCGGGCGGTCGCGTTCCTCAATGGCCTTGATGCGGGCGTCGAGCACCATCTGGTAGTGCTTGAAGGCCGCGGACGGCTTGGCGGTGATGATTTGGCGTGCGCCGGTCGAAAGCGCTGGCACCTTCACATATTCGCGAAGGTCTTGCGGCATCACCACATCAGCGAAGGAGCGGAACATTGCGATCAGCTCCGGCACGTTGACGAAGGTGGCGAAGCGGGTCACCGGCTTGTATTTGCCGGATGGCTGCAATTCGAGTTCAGTCGTGACGTCGCCAAAGGCCGAAGCCCAGGCGTCGAATTCGTGCAGGCCGCGCTGAAGCAGCGCCTGGTAACCGAGATAGCGCTGCACCGAGAACATCTCGCCAAGCGTGTTGGTGATCGGTGTGCCCGAGGCCAGCACCAGCGCCCGGCCCGGATTCTTCGTCTCCACGAACCGGGATTTGACATAAAGGTCCCAGGCCCGCTGCGAGCCGTTCGGATCGACGCCCTTGAGCGTCGACATGTTGGTGGCGAAGCTGAGCTTCCTGAATTCCTGGGCTTCATCGACGATGATCTGGTCGACGCCGATCTCGGAGATGGTGAGCAGGTCGTCCTTGCGGGTAGCCAGCGCCTCCAGCCGTTCCTTCAGCCCCTCCTTCAACCGCTCGAGACGCTTGCGCGAGACACGGTCCTCGCTCTCGACCTTGGTCAGCAGCGTCTCGTAGAGTTCCAGTTCGTCGTGGATCATCTGCTGCTCAAATGCCGACGGCACGCCGATGAAGCGGAAGGCGCTGTGCGTGATGATGATCGCGTCCCAAGCGGCGGTCGCCGCGCGCGACAGGAAGCGATGTCGCTTGGCTAAAGAAAAATTCGTCTCGTCGGCGACGAGGATGCGGGCGGTCGGGTAGAGCGCCAGAAATTCGCGGGCCATCTGTGCAAGGCAATGGCCGGGAACGACCAACATGGCCTTGGCGATCAGGCCAAGCCGGCGCTGCTCCATGACGCCCGCGGCAATCGTCATGGTCTTGCCGGCGCCGACGGCGTGGGCGAGGTAGGTCGAGCCGGCCGACACGATGCGCCAGATGCCGCGCTTCTGGTGCCCATAAAGAGAAAAGGCGCCGGAGGCGCCTGGAAGTTGCAGGTGATCCCCGTTGAATCGTCGGGGCGCGATGTTGTTGAAGCGGTCGTTATAGACCCGCGCCAGCCGGTCGGTCCGGTCGGGATCGGACCAGACCCAGTTCTGGAAAGCGGTCTTGATCTTCTGCAGCTTTTCCTTGGCTGCTTCCGTATCCACGACATTGAGTACGCGCTTTTCAGCCTGGCCCTCCTTCACCGTATCGAAGATCTGCGGCACCCGGCTGTTCAGCGCGTCGGCCAGGAGCTCGCCGGCATGACGGCGATCGGTGCCCCATTCGGACGTGCCGGCCGCCATCCATCCCAATTGCCGCGCTTCAACCGTCCACGATGCCAGCTCCGGCATATGATGGATCCTGATCTCGGCGCCCATCGTCTCCTTGACGAACGTGGCAACATCGGCGGCGGGAATCCATGGTGCGCCAAGACGGGCCGTAATATCGGACGGCCGGAGATCGGCCGGCTGAACCTCGACCAGGGCGCGGACATTGCGCTCGAAGACGGGGTCGAGTGCGGCAGCGGCTTGTGCGGCCTTGAGCTTGTCGCGTACCTGGCCGGAGAGATAGGCGTCGGCCGTTTGCCAGGAACCGGTCTCGGGATCACGAAAGAGGGCGTCGCCGAGTTCGGCGATGACTGCTTCGGCATCGGCGTGCAGCAGCTCGGCGATGTGACCGATATCAACATGGCCGCGTTCGTTGAGCACGACGGCAAGCGCATCGGCAGCACTTGTGATGATGGGTGCTGCTGGCGGCGCGATGACGCGCTCGGTGAAAATCGGACCCGGCCGGGCTGTATTGGTCTCAAGATCGTAGTCTTCGATGGAAGCCACCAGCCAGCAATCGGGATCGTCAAGGAAGGGCTGGAGGTTCGGCCGGCGATGCACTTCGCGGACCTCGCCGGTCTCGGTGTCCTCGCTGGTGGAAACGACGGTCGTGTTGATGGGGCCGAAGGCGCGCACAAAATTCGACCATGCGATGCGCAGCCTGACTTGGGCCGGCTTCCAGGGCCGGTCGAACTCCTGCGCCTTCAGGACTTCACGCACGGCATCACGGATGGGGATCAATTTGCGGATGATCCGCGCGTGCTTTTCGGGCACGCCTTCGCTCGCCCTGCCGTTGCGCACGGTGATGGTGACGGCAGCACCATCGATCATCTGCGCGAGGGCGGCATTTTTCGCGACAAAGAAACTGCCCTCGCGCACGCCGTCGCCTTGCGGCAGGGCATCGGCGGCATCGGCACTGTCTTCGGCGTCATGATCAATCTCATGATCAATCTTGGCCGGCTCGCCGTCGTAAATGGCTTCCGGAAGGAGGGAGGTCGCTGCCGTGAGTGCTCGCTCCAGATCGACGCCGGGATGGGGCAGGCAGGAATAGGTCTCGCCGTAAGGCCCCGAGATCGTGGCATGCGTGCCGAGCACGAAATCCGGGTGGCGCGCGAACCAGCGGTTCACGCGGATCGCACCCTCATCTGCGGTCGCGGCCCGAACGTCTTCGGTGTCGAGCCATGACAGGTTGCCCTCTGGCTCGCCGATCTTGCGCTTGCGGAAGAAGAGGATGTCGACCACGACATCCGTGCCGGCGTCGGCCCGGAAACTGCCCTGAGGCAAGCGGATGGCGGCGATCAGGTCCGTCGACTTCGCGATATGCTCGCGGGCGGTCTTGTCCGTCTTATCAAGCGTGCCGCAGCTGGTGACGAAGGCGGCGAATGCCGCCGGCTTCAACAGGTCGACGGAGCGCGCGATAAAATAGTCATGCAGCCGCAATGCCATCGACCGATATGCCCGATCGGAGCGCACCCTTCGATCCGAAAACGGCGGATTGCCGATCGCAAGATCGAAATGTGACGGCAGGTCGTTGCGGGCGAAATCGCCGGCTATGATCCGCGCTTGCGGCTGTAACAGCCGCGCGATACGCGCGGTGACGGGATCGATTTCGATCCCAGTGACATGGGAAACATCGCGCAACGACTGCGGCATCAGCGCCGGAAACAGGCCGGTTCCGACGCCTGGTTCAAGAACCCGACCGCCGCGCCATCCGAGACGCTGGAGGCCCGCCCAGATTGCCCGGACGATGAACTCCGGGGTGAAATGGGCATATTGGGTGCAGCGCGCGAGCGAGGCATAGTCGATCTCGCCGACGGCATCTTCCAGGTCCGAGCCGATGTCGTCCCAGCCCTTACGGAATCCGAGCTCGCCGGGACGGCGGAAGACACCATTGGCAAGGTCGGACGCGCCAAAACCGGTGAACCGGATCAGCCGCTCCTGCTCCTCACGCGTGGCAGGACGATCGTGGGCCTCGATCTCGGCGGCGAGCCTGATCGAAGCGATGTTGTCGCGGGCCCGATCCTTCCAACCGCGGGCCAGCCCACGGTCGCCGGCAAGATGAAAGTTCAGTCCATGAGCCCGTCGAGGCTTCGACGTCGGTTGCATGTCTGCAACCGCCGGCGTGACCGGCGAAGGCGTGGAAGAATCGCGATCATCTTCATCGCCCGGCCCGAAGTCAGCCGCGAAGGCCGTGACGCCAAGGCCAAGTCCGGAAGAAATGGCCGTGCTGCCGAACAGGTCGATGGTAAAGGGGTCGTCATGAGCCATGGAAATCTCCTTGGATTGAGGGCGAGCACGATCGCGCGGACGGCGTTGGCGTCCGCGTGAAAGGGCTGGCAGGTTTGCTGGGGTTAGCGGGCGATCAGCGAGAGCGAGACTTCGGCCTCGGTGAGTTCCATGCGCAGATGCGTGCAGCGGAGGTTGCGATCGAACAGCGGGATCAGTTGCTCGGCGTCGATGAATTCGATCCCGTCGTCACCACCGAAATGGCGCTGCTTGTAGTGAAACCAGTCGGGGTTACCGATCGGGTGGCATTCTTCGGAATAGCAAAGGAGCGCCTTCTGGCCCTCGGCGAGCTTGCCATTCGAAAGCACATACACGCCCTCGTCACCAACCAGCCACAGGCCGGGGATCTCGCCCTGGCCGGGCTTGAGGCCATAATAGGGATTGCGAAAACCCCCGTTTTTGGCGGCATCGGTCTTTCCGCGCTCGATGACCTTGCGGACGGCAAGAATGGGAAAAGTGAACATCGCTTCCCCCTCACGCGGCAACGGCCAGGGGAAGGTGGCGCAGATGCACCGGCAGCTTCGCCGCGATCTCTTCATCGGTGAGCTCGTCGAGCAGCTTCGGCATGGCGCCCTGCCGGCCGCCATAGCACAGCACCGTGCGCTTGCCGCGATGCTCCGGCAGCCAGCGGTCCCCAGCATAGCCGCGGTACTCGTCGTGCGTGGCGCTCCAGATATGCTCCAGCCGCTCTTCGCGCGTCATCGCCTTCACCGGCCAGGACTCGCGCTCGACGATGGCATCGCGCATTTCGGCAGGCGATCGCGCGACATTCAAGTCGCAATAGGCATGATAGTAGCGCGTTTTGCTATCGATGCGGAGCGTGTAGAAGACGCTGGTGATGCTGTAGGTAAGGAACTCGCGCAGCGCGAACATCTCGCCTCGCATCCAGAGCGGTGGCAGGATCTCCAGCATGTAGTCGTGCTCGCCGCGGCCTACTCCAAACCACTCCCCGCTATAAAGAGATCCGGCATCGACGCGCTCGCGGTTTGGGCGCTGCGCATGGCGATCGAACAAACGGAACATCTGGCGGCGGTCGGCGATGCCCTGGTAGACTTTACGATTGGAAAAAAAGGGGTTCATTTGCGGGCTCCTTCAGCCTCGTCGGGCCTGAGCGCGCGGCACCCTCGTGGATGCCCATCATCTTCAGCCCTTCATGACCCCTCCCCTGCGGCCGCCTCTCCGTCCGGGCGGGTCAAGGGCCGGCGCAGCCGGGCGAAGCTTCACCCTTGCACGCGACCGGCGGGCATGCGGCAGCCAGGTTCCCTTTTCTTTTCTCCCTTTCCTTGTTGCCCTCCCCAATTTGGCGGCGCGAACCGACTGTCATGGCAACGTGCGCACCCTTTCGGTTGAGTGATCGGCGCCGTCATGCGGATGCCGCGTCCTGCAGCATTGCGTTCCAATCTTCGGCGCGCGGCTTCAGCCGCTCAAAGTCACAGGCGAGCTCGCCGGCAAGCTCACGCAGCCTCGACACGAATGCCTCGCCTTGCGGGTTGGCGTCGGTGGCGGCTACAAGGCGCGTGTTCGGCCTCCCCGCCAACAGGCGAAGCGCTGTGTCCGTCGCCGGGGACCAGCCGCCGCCGGTGCTGGCATACAGCGTGTCGCGCCGGATCCGTTCGATCGCCGCCAGGCTCATGGCATCGATTGCAGCTTCGCTGACGCAGACCCGGGTGGCTGTCACCGTCCCCAACCGGAACAACACCTTGCCGCCTCCGGCCGCAAAGCCACGCCATTGCGGTCCGCGCTCCTCCCAGCCGGTGACGAGACCGGCCGCGTCGCTGTGGGCGGCCCACATGCTGCCGCGCGGGCCTTCCCTCAGAACGTTCTGAGCGATCGCAGTCGCGATGACCTGCTCGGGAATGTGCCGCTCATCGCGCAGATAGCGCCAGGTCGTCGACCCGCGCCACGGCTTGCGTCGGGCCGCCCATCGCTTCGGAACCGACTGGTTGGGTTCGGTCTCCCGAGACTGTCGTTTCCATGCCGGCTCGCTCGGCACGAACCCCGCAAGCGAGGCTACCTGCACGAGGGCTTCCAGGAAATCGCCCCCGTCCAGATGCTGCACCAGCGAATAGACATCGCCCTTTCGATCCGACAACGGGTCGAACCATCCCTTGCCGTCATGGATGACGATGATGATATCGTCGCCCCAACGGTATTTGACCGCTTTGCGAGTGCTTTCCTTGAGGTCGACCGTGAAGCCGCCGCTCTCCAGCACCGCGGCACAGCCGACCCGGCCGCGCAGCGCTTCTATATCCGTCTTTTCCATTTTTCTCTCCCGGCAGCCTTCCGGCCGGCCTTTCTTCAAATCAATTTCTTCCGCACAATTGGCGGAACACTCCGCAACCGCCGCGAAGAGCAAAGGGCGCAAGGGCGCGGCTTTTGCCGCGGCGCAGCCTCCCTTGCGGCCTGCCGCTCGCAAGCGGCACGCCGCGGCGGGGGGGCCGGTTCAATGAACCGGCCGCCCGCCTGTGTATGGGCAGTATTCGGCGATCGCGTCGACTTCGTCGCCGTCGAGGTCGTCTGCAGGAAGAACGCCGTATTCGTTGTCATTGACCTTGAAGAGGATTACCGGCGTCATCAGGGTGCGAGCGAGGTTCCAGGCGTGGCTCTGAGCGAGGCTGAGTTCGTGCGACATGTGTTTGGCTCCCGTGTTCGCGGGGACCATTCCCCGCTCGACAGGCGCCCGTCGGGTCCAGCCGGGACCGCGATCATCGCGATGGCGAAGCCGTGAGCGACGGCACGCTTTGCGTAGTCCGACCTCGCAGCGGGTTGATCGGCAAGGTCCGGGCTGGAACAAGGGAATTAAGCCGAAAGAGCGGGAAATGGGCCCTGCAAAGGAGCCGCGTCACTCGCCACGAAACCTCGAGGATTCATGGCTGCGGCACTTGCGGCTGACTTATGCTGGCTTCGTCAAGGCCTAGGCGAAGAAACCGTTCTTCCTGTACCGACGATACCGCCACGTAGTTGCGTCCGGACAAAGAACTCATCCGGGCAACACCATGACCGACGATAATACGAGAGGCCCATCAAGCCTGATGGGGCTGACCGCCGATAGCGTTGTCATCTTGGCAATATGGCTAAATTCCCTGCTTGAGGCGCACGCGGGCGAACTCGAAGCGCGCAGGCTATCTCGTCCTCGGTCCAGCCGGATTCCCCTGCTCGCTGAACCAATTGTTGGAGGGCCGGTTGGCTACCCGGTCGACCATCCGGACCGCGGTCCTCAGTGCCTACTCGCCTTGGGAAGGCAGAAATCTACCGCCGGCGCTGTGAACGCGCCTGCAACCCAGCTCACGTCCGAGATGAGCGCCGCAGGGCTTTCGCGGGCATTGCCGCGTTACTATTATAAACAGTTGTCATAAATCCAATCCGATCACTTGGATAATCATAACCGCGGCTACGGCTCCCATGACAACCGTTGCAAGCCATCCGATCACCCGCACGGACAGCGGCACAGTCAACTTACCCATAACATACCCGGGCCGTCATCAGCATCATGACAGCCATGGCCGGTGCGGCCGCCAAGCCGTTGACCACGGCGCTCCAGTAAAGCGCCTTGATAGGATTGATGGGGGTGAAATTAGGGCCCGCGCCGATTGGCGTGGAGATCGCGATCGTGGCGTAAAAGGCCTTAGCCTGCAGTGGCTTTCGCTCAAGCCCCACTGGCCACTTGCGGGCTTCGCCCAACGCGTACCCGGGGGAGCCGGCGAGGACCGGAATCGCCAGCAGCCCTGTCCCAATGACGCCTAACGCAAAAATGGCGAACGCGAATGGGCCGGCGACCGGCCGAAGTGCTTCAGCCGCCTGGCTGGTGGACTGAATGTCAGTAATGCCCTTGGCGTGCAGTGTGGCGCCGGCTGTGATCATTATCGCGAGAGCGACAGACGCATTAGTCGACCTCGATCACTTTCCGAGCCGGCTTCTTTGCAGGTGCTTGGTGACGTTTGACGGGCATCGGTTTCTCAATGGATGCCTCTGCTGAAAGTCGCTGCTCGCGCAGGCGCGCTGTCTTGGCGTCTCTAGCTACTCGCTCCGCCTCGGTCGTCAGTTTCGCTTCGCGATCAGCACGCTCGATCCGTTCCTTGTCGATGCGGCGTTGGGTCAAGAAAGCTCTCCCTTGGCGATCCGACCGTGAAATGCAGCTCTCGCTAAAATGTTCCGTGCTACAGCGGTGGCCACGTTCATTGGCTCCCCACCTTTACCAGCGCCCTAGCGGCCAAGATCATGAGTTCACAGATCGCTCGGCATGTTGCGCGTGACGCCAAACCAGTCTCACGGCTACATGGAATCTGCGGCTAGGTCGGAATTGAGACCGTGCCCTCAACCCTGACCGGCGGAGCGACCCTGATCGCGATGGGGGTGTAAAGATCGATGTCCGTTCGTGGCGCTTTCAACGTTATCACAAGAGCATACCGTGTTTTGCGGTTGACGATGTCGGCGGCTGCTCGGTCACGCCACCAGCCTCCCACCGGTTTGATACAAAGCATGTCTCGTCCGAGCAAGTTCACCGCTGGGCCGGTCCAAGTGTCGCAATGCAATGAACCTGCCGACATGCTGTCAGCACCGAGCAGCCACCCATTGTCGTCTGGATGGTTCGGTGCACCGTTAGCACCTTCACGCTCGGCCACGTTCACTCGCTTCTTAAAATTAGCCAAGGTCTCGCCGCGCCGACGCAAATCGAACCGAAGCCCAAATGACTGATACCGCAAGGGATCGACATTGGCGGAAAATCCCGGATTCGGGTCGACGAAATAAGAGAGAGTGATCTTAAGGTTCACTGGCTCGTTGCCCAGTTGCTCAAGCACATCATCCGGCAACGGCAGGCGGTAGTAGTGACATTCTTTGTAACGCCTGCCCTGAAGGCGATAGGGCTGAATTTCAGATTGGGCAATGAGCGCCAGCTGATCTCGAGCCGACGCCGCGGCGCGATCGAAGTCGGGCACGCCGTAGCCGAACCTCCGCACAATCTGATACCGATTCCGCAATTGGGGTTCCGCTGCAAATGCCGCGCTCATCGGCGGGGTATATTCGGCGCTGTGGATCATCAAAGCCCTGATGGTCTCAGGCCAGTGATCTGGAAATGTCGCCGACAGTCGAGCTGCCATTCGGGCCGCTTCGGCCGTCGCTGCGCTCGTTGCCTGGAAGGGAACGAGCGGAAAGCGGTCGACTTCGCGACCGGTCGTCAGGAGGCCGAGGGAGTCGAGCGTAATCACCTCGCGACGGCTCGGGCTCACTGCGCGGTTGCCGGCTTCAAGCACAAGTTCCGGTTTGATGGGGCCCCGTCGGGGCGCCCAGCCGACGCTCGTACGGCTATAGGGACTCAACTCACCGACCGCCGCGAAGCAGCTCCAATCTTCGTACCCCTTGCCTTTGATCTGATCGAGATCGGTGTAGCCGCCAACGGTGATCGCGTTCCATGCTTGCGCGGGATCCTCGGCCGGATAGGCGTCGTGTCCACGCCAATCCGTCATTTGCATAAAGGCTGCGGTGTTTCCAATAGAGACAACAAACAGGCGGCGGGGCGAGTTCTCATCATCGCCAGGCATCGAGGCAGCGGCCGCTTGGTCGATGGCTGAACTCCAAGCCGACGGGCGTGCGCCTGAGACGCCATCGTTCGTCACGGCCATGCAATAAACGCGCTTGCGCTCAGGTTGCCGTATCTCCGGAAGCGAGACAGCTGCCTGGGTAATCGCGCCGTACGAATTCGGATCGTTTGGATCGGCACCACCTGGCGGAAGCATCTTCACCGACTCGATCCGGTGCACTAAGACGCGTTTTTCTTTATCGCCGAGCGGTGCAGTCAAGTCGCCATGGGCTGCCATGCCGGCCATAGCTGTCCCATGGTCATGATGGTCGTCCGTTCCCCAATCGCCGTCGACAGCGTGAAGATCGTCAGCTGCTAAAACGGGCTCAAGCAAAACATGTGCTCGATTCACACCCGTATCTAAGATGCATACGGAGGGAACATCGGCGCCGGGCCACTGTATTCTCCCAGCCAGCTCGTCGGCGCGCATAGCTTGTTTGTCGGCCGCCTCATCAAGATACACCGCTGGGCTGTCCGTGGCACGTCTCAGTTCGAGTAAAATGCCTGTCGCAAACATCATCAGCTCGATCGCAGCGCGGTTCGCATACACCGGCACGACTGCCGCCTCCGGAAACTTCAGGCGACGATCCTGGCCCGCCACTCTCAATCCCAGGCGTTGAACGACCTCCTCAAGCTCTGCTTCTTTGTCTCGAGGAACCCAGACCGACCACCACATTTCGTAGTGGGGCTCGGTCGGAACAGGCGCATCGTCTGTCCACAGTGTTTCCAGGCGCGCGCGGCGAAAAGCCTCAATGGATTCAACAAGGGCTTTGTTGGGGGGATTGCCCTTTTCAGTCAGTTGACCGTGCCGGTAGTCGTGCAATATGGCCGCAAGCGCGGCACGTGCCTGATCTGGCACATAGAGAGCCACGACCCGCTCCGCGGGCTCATCCCTTACCGCCCCAGGGCGGACATTCAGCTTCTTGCGTTCGAGATCGTCTGGATTGGTGCCGCGCTTCAACGCAACTTCGATATAGCCTCCTTGCGCAGCGGGTAGTCGCTCATCGACCGCGCGCTGCGCGTCGATCATGGCGATGGCAGCGTCAAATTCGCGCTGCAAAAGGGCACCATGAGCGTCTCGCTCGCGAACCGTATTCGAGCGTCCCGATCCTTCGCCAGTGTAGTCCGCCGGTTCAGACAGGCGAGATATATCGATATGCGGAAGCGTGAAGCGGCTGGCCATGTCTTAGGGTTTTGGCGCATCGAGGAAGGCGAGGCGCATCCGCCGCCGCTCTTGCAGCCTCAGCAACAAATCGTCCGTGGTAATGTTGTTGCGTTCGTCGAGGATCGCAGTTTTGACAGCATCGTCAGCGGCTCTTACAAGCTCGGCCTGGCTGAGCTCCACTGCATCCTTGAGGATTGCCCCCCAAGCAAGCCGGCCGGCTTTCATCGGACGCAGGTTTCGCACCAGGATGTCCTTAATTTCCGCAGCGGTCGGTGGCCGGAATTCAAGGACTTGATCATATCGCCTTAGCAGCGCGCGATCCAATAAGGCGGGATGGTTGGTTGCGCAGATGATAAGGCTATCGGTCGGCGCATCTTCTTCCATGAACTGCAGGAAGGAGTTTAGAACCCGGCGCATCTCCGCAACGTCGTTGACGGATGTCCGATGAGCGCCAAGCGCGTCAAATTCATCGAATAGATAGACGCCGCGGTGTTTGAAGCATTGGTCGAAGACAAGACGCAGCTTGGCGGCGGTGTCGCCCATGTACCGCGATATCAGCTGCTCCAACCGAATAACGAACAGCGGCAAATTCAACTCACCCGCCGTGGCTTCCGCCGTCATGGTTTTGCCCGAACCTGGCGGGCCGACGAACAACAGGCGACGGCTCGGTTTTTTCCCATGTTCTCTGAGCCAGTCGCGCCGGCGCTGCTGCCTCACCACGTCGCAAATGATTTTGACAAGTGCCGTATCGAGCACGACATCTTTAAGCTTCAGATGGGTCTCACGGAGCTCAAGCAGGCCTTGGAGTTCACCCCGAGGAGCACCGATGGCGATGGGTCCGACGACTTGGCGCCGACGAGATGCGCGCGCTTTCTCTATTTCTGCGCGCATGTCTTCGGCCATATTGCGATGACCTTGCCGAGCCTCGGCGGCCGCGACTTGAAGGGCAATGGAAAAGAAAAGCTCATCATCCCCTTCGGAACGGCTTTTCAACATTGCCAGGATTTGTTTTGCGTTGGACAAGAAACACCCACCATTCACCAATCCTAGTTTAACGGCAGAAGTCGTTAAAGGTTTTCACTACAGCATCCACAACTATCATGCGCACGATATCATAAGCCGGTCGCCAAGACGAGAACAAAACGGGTACACAATCATATCACCACCCGCTCACCTCATCCAGGGTCACATCGTCGGGCCGTCTATCATAGAGCTGCGTCGTTCGCCATCGCAGCAGCCCTTTCGATCGGGCCGCCATTTCTCAAGTAGGCGGTGATACCTTTACCGCGGAAGCTGTGATTGCCGATCTTGGTCGTGATCCCTGCGGTGGTGGCACGACGGACAATCATTGCATATGCCTCAGCCTGGGTGAGCTTAGTTCCGAGATTTGTTTGGTGACTCGGCTAATGGTGCGGAAAAGAGGTGCTGTGGGCGATCAGCGAGTCGCAGCCCATCGATATAGGCATGTAGGTCTAATTTGCGGTTTTATGGCTTTGGCTTGCGTGTGGCGACAGACGACTCCGGACGATGAAATGCAAGCCGAGGTTCTGGCGACGCGAACTGTTCGGGCGAATCGACCCAGAGTTTGCCGACTTCGATCATTTGTTCTTCGACGGTTCCGACAAACGTATGCTTGGTAAGCACATACTGACCAAAACGCTTGCCAGGAGGTTGGCGGCCATCGCCGTTCGATAGAGGATCGATATCGACATAGAGGCGCTCGGGGCCCCTTTTTCCCTTCAACATCTGCGCATGGCTTGTGTCGTCGTCGATCCAGGTGGCAATCCGGTAACCCTTGTAATCGACCCACATAACCCCTCGCCGCGATCCACACTAAGCGCAACGACGCCCGCAGAACCGTTCTGGGGCGAGGCTTAGGCGCGACTGATTTAGATTAGGCGCTGATACGGGTGTCAACCCAGCGCTACACAAACTTCATCGCGCTGTCGCGATGCCTTGCTCAAGCCGCAGCTCCCTCAGTGGCTGCCCTTCCTACTTGCGAAGACCGGAACGAACGGCTTGTTGGTCGAGCTGATGGGGTGGGAGTCCACATATATCGCGTCGGGTCAATAAACGTTGGGATTTCCGATCCATCTTCTTGCCGTCCGAAACTTGTCGCATATTTCGGACATGATCATCATCGAAGCCTATAGCAACCTTCGCTCGCGCCTGCTTGGACGGATCGAGTCCAGGCCCGATGAGGTCTGGACGCCGGGGGACTTCGCCGATCTCGGCGCGGGTGCGGCAGTGGACAACACTCTCCAGCGCCTGACCGCTACCCAAGAGCTGTGTCGGATCGACCGTTCCCACTATGACCGGCCGCATTAGAACAGTCTGTGCCCGTCATCCGTGCCGTGACCCGCGGCGATAACGCGCGCGTGGTCATCGACGGCATGACGTCCGCCAACGACCTTTGCCTCACGACCGCCGCACACGCGATGATTGAAGTGCTGGTCGACGCGCGATTGAAGCCGATCAAGCTTGGCAGCCAGGAAATCCATTTTAAGGCACCAATGGGATTGGCTGTGGCGGTGACGATGGCGGTCGCCCGGCCAGGCACAGGCGCTCTATTCGTCGGCGCCGGCATCACTCTCGCCGGGGGCGGAAAATCCCCGCATAATGTCGCCCGCCAGAAGCCTTTCCTTCGACAGCAGCCCCGCATCCTCGAGAGCCTCGAAGTCGGGAAGATCGCGCAAGGTTTCAAGCCCGAATTCCAGCAGGAACTGTTTGGTCGTCACATAGGTATAGGGCGCGCCGGGCGTCGGGCTTCGCGGGCCTGAGGCGATCAGGCCGAAGGAGCGCAAATTGCCGATCAGGTCGCGGCTGATCTCCTTGCCGAAGAATGACGACAGTTCGGCGCGCGTGATCGGCTGGAAGAAGGCAATGCACATCAAGACCAGCACTTCGGATTGCGTGAGGTCGACGGCGCGTTCGTCAGAGCCTACGGCCGTACGGATGGCGTCGGCATAGGCCGGCCGCGTCAGGTGCTTCCAGCCGCTGGCGACCGCGACCAGATCGTAAGGCCGGCCCCGTAGCTCCTCGCGGATGTCGTCGATCAAAAGGTCGATGCTGCAGGTCTTGCCGACGATGCGGGTAAGCACCTCGCGGCTGACCGGTTCGCTGGCGGCGAAGATGGTTGCTTCGACGCGGTTCATCCATTCGCGCCAACGTACTTCTGGCGGCAGGTGATCCAGTTCGCGGTCGAACAGGTGACCATCTGATCGCTCCTTCGGCCTTTTCCCCCTCGCCTGCTCCATGGTCTCACAGCCCGTAGCTGCGGAAGGTCGGACGACCGGACAGCTCGCGCACGGCGCCAAGTTCCATCAGCCGGTCGAATAGGCGGCGCAGGCCGCGGTCGCTTATGCCGGCGATATTTGAGGATGCGACGATCGCGTCGTCGGACAGCAGCTTCTCGACGACAGTGTCCGCCCCTTTCGCCCGCAGTTTTGGGGCGACAGCCAGCAGGCGGTCGGCGCGGCGGCCGAGCTCGGCCGCAAGATCCATCGCCCGCAGCGCCGCCTGCGCATAAGCCGCCCAAATGCGTTGCCGGGACGCCTGCCCGGATTCCCGTTCGGGAAGGGGTGACCGACGACCGCCCGCCGCCGGGTGCAAGCCTAATAGGGGGACCGCATGCGCCCACCCTAGCCGGTCGGCAAGAACAGCGTCGGCAAGCCACGGTCCAAGCTCGCGCGCGATGCGACTGTGATGACGCTCGAGCACGGCGATCGCGTCGACCGCGCCAGCGACTGCATTACCGACCGCGCCAGCGATCGACTGGATTTCGTCACCGACTTGGCCGGCCGCCGCACCGTCAAGCGCACTCCCCAGATCCGCGGCGACATCGACCAACACCGTCTCGCTGACCAACGTCGCGACCGGACGAGATGCCAGGGTTCGCCAGGCAAGCAGCATACGGCCGGCGGGTCCAACGTCGTCGCCGGGACGGGTGAGCAGCAGCGCGTCGCGCAGCGCCGCCTCGTCCTCGACCCGGCCGGCGCGTTTGGCCGTTGCCGCCGCTGCCGCGAGTGCCAGGCGCTGCCGCCAGGCGCCCGCCCATCTCTCCTGCCGGCGCACCACCGCATCAAGGGCGGTCAGCGCCGCAGCCGCGGCAAACGCAGCGTCCTCGATCGAGCCCGGACCGGTCGCCACGGCGCGCAGCCAGGTCGGCACGGGAGTGGCCAGTGCAGACGGGGCTGCACAGGTGACGACCACAGGTGCATGGCGAAGCAGTTTCGGGCGGAGAATCATCGTCGACAGCATGAATCATCGCGGCGCTTCTGGCAACGAAAATGGCTGAAAGCCGCCGTGCCCGTCGACAGTTAAAAACGAACGATAACCGCCTTTCGTTTTGGTCTTTCTAGGGAGATGCTCTCTCTCGTCGATCTAAACCCCGAAATGCGCGCTGGGCAAGAACAAGCATATCGCGACGGCCATGGCCGGCCGGCGCAACAAACACGCCGTCCCGCCTCAGAAGAGGCGGTGCCGCCGGATGATCTGATCACCATGGTGACCGCTCGACCGCAGCCGCCGACGCGGCGTGAGCCTCGATTCTTCCTTGCAAAACAGGAGTTGCACTCCACGATTGCAAGGATGATTGGGCGCAGCACCACGACTGAACTCACGGGATCGCTGGCCACCGTGTCGCTGCGCGGACCGCGTCAGGTTTGGCAAGATCAGCCTAGCGCTGGAAAGAGCCGGAGGGCGTTCTTCCATCCGTCAGACCTTTGCAGGAGGAAGCTCGCCGTTGAGATGGTCAAGGCCCGGCTCCAATTCGGCGGCTTCGACAACGGCGATTTCGTCGGCGCTGAGTTCCGCGGTCAGATCGATCCGCCGGTCGCGCTTCGACAGCCGGACAAAATCCTCGTAAGCCGGGAGCACGGTGCTCGGCCGGCCGTTCTTGGTGATGATGACAGAGTCGCGAACCGCGGCATCCTGATAGGCGCCGAAGTCTTTCGAGACGGCGGCGACGGTGACGGTGGTGGTCATCGGCAGAACTCATTTCTTCCGGAAGATACGGGTTTCGCGGGCTTTCCACAGGTGTCAGCCGGCCATCGTAGTTCGCGCTCGAGCTGGGCGCAAAGCGATAAGCTGCGGGATTTGGCGATCATCATCCGGTCATCCTTGCTGCGGCCCCGTTGGCCTTGAGGGCCGCCATCAGCATCGGCCCGACCGAAAAAGTCCCTCCCCTGGCCTTATCAGTCAGCGCCCGAAGATAGCCGCCGGCGGAATTGATGTGCTGAGCACGTTGCAGGATACAGGCGATCACCATCGCCGCGGTCTCCTGGCCCATCGCATGGCAGGCTTCCTCATACGCTGACGGCGAAACACCCAGATATCCCCGCACCTGGGCGGCGGTTATCATGAGATCACGCCAATTGCCGATCCCGTCGACGGCGTAGTCCGCAATTTCCGGGCAAGCTTTCAGCACCATCCCCAGCGGGTATGTTTTCGGCGCCTCCGCGGTCCTCGTCCTGGGCTCGGCCGTCGCCCCGCTTTTCTCGAAAGCAGGTTCAAATTCAAATGTAGAGTCGGTATTTGAATCAGATTGCTGCCGCTCGTTTTGAGAGTCATTGCCGCTTGGAGTCGTGGATTTCATATGGCTTTCCAGGAGCTTATCCACATCGTCATGCAATGCGGCAAGATCGGCTACGATCGGTTCTAGCTCGGCAGTGCAGGCTCGGCGCGGAATTGCCTCCACAACGCCGCGGAATCGCTTCCACAGGCCTGCCCAGTCGCCCGGAACATCTTCGTCGAGGGCCGCCTCGATGAGCTTGTGGATGTCACGACGGTGCAAGGTGATCCGCTCGCGCATAAGCCTGAGCGCCCGGTTATCGGCACGGACACGCTCGGCCGCGGCCTCGAACTCGTAAGCACGGGCTAGCAGTGGCGCCAGGGAGAAGCCGAATGCTTCCTGAATCTCACCTCCCCTCCCCTTCCTCGCATAACGCTTGCCGTTCGGGCTATCCCGACGGATGATCAGCCCGCAGTCAACAAGAGCGGCCAGGTGTCGCCTGACCGTGGGCTCGGGCATTCCGTGCGCCCTAAGCGACAGCTGGGCGTTCGAGGGAAAGACGATGAGGCCGTTCTCCTCGCTCAACTCACTGTCCGGAAAAAATGACAGCAGCGCATTCAGAACGGCCAGAGCGCGATCGCCGATGCCGACGATGCTCTTGCCTTCGCAGAGGTTGCGGTAGATCTGCCACTTGTCCACAACCCTCCCCTTGGGGATCTCACGTGACACATTTTGCGCTGCCAGCATGGCAAGCGACATTGGCCGCCGCCCAAAGGGCGTCGTTGCAATACCCGTCTCCATTTCTTCCTTCGCCTTCTATTAGGCAAAAGAAATCCGTCCGCCGAATCGACGCTTAAAACGCTTGACACTGATTCGCGGAAATGAGATTCTCGGCTTGCTAAAGATCGAGAAGGGCTTCCACGGTTCGCCGTCGGGGGCCTTTTTCTTTTGCGGTTTTAGTCTCCCTTGGTTTCCTTTTCCTGCTTCCTGTAGGCCTCATAAAGACCGTCCAGTTGGCCTGCTATGAACTCAGCAAAATGGAGACCGTAAGCTGCCTCGACTATTATCGAAGCTTTCTTTGGTGTCCCTCTAATCGCGACGCTCAGTGATTTGTCGGGAGGAGCCCAGGCTTTGGGTGCGAGGGCAACCTTTGGCTTCTTGGGTGTCTTGGATGATTTCAGATGACTGAGGAGCAGGTTGAAGACTTCATCCTTCACCTGACCTGCTGCAAACTGCTCGGTTCGAACGTACTCGATCGCTTTGGTAGCATTGGTTGGAATCTGGACTAGTTTTTTGAGTTCTTCCCAACGATCCCTGCCAACACCCTTTGCGGCCCCAACGACACTCAGCACCGCTTCGGGAACTGTCTCAGCAACCGACAGCATACGAGATAGCAGCGTGTCATCGACCGTAAGAGCTGATTTGACAGTATCCTTCGTCATACCGCCCTCAATCAACTTCCTAGCGAACAACGACTTCTCGATAAACGACAGGTCGGCTCGAGCAGTATTTTCTTGGCCCTGTGCGATGACATGCTCAATGTCAGCCAAGCGCTTCACGACCGCTCGGACATTAATGCCGAGATCGCGGGCGACCTTTGCCCGTCGATGGCCAAATACAATCATGTAGCGGCCTGTATCATGGGGGTGCGGTCGCACAAGGATCGGTGTCGACTGGCCAGATGTACGAATGGCTTGTCTGAGCTGTAGGTATTCTGCGTCGTCCTCCCCTATACGATCAGCAATGAACGAACCATCGAGATCCTTGGGGTCAATCGCCACCACGGTTTCGCCATCGAGCATCCGCACTGAATTCTCGGCCAGTTCGTCCAGTGACTGCATCATCGAACGCGACGCGCCACGCTTGGCGTAGTCAGACCTAGCCTGTGACGCAGAATGCACTGGCTGTTCCCGTGTAAGTGACGCGGTTACGCTTGCCAGAAGGTCCTTTCTAGCCATTCTGTCCTCTCAGAGCCGCTCTCATCTTTTTGAAATTGCTCCTAAAACTGTCGTTCTGCACGGCTGTCAAAATGGTCACTTCCGCCCCCATGCCTTATGAATAAGTGACGTAATCTCGGAATTGACCGCGTTCAGACTTTCAACCGCCCGTTCATATGTTGATCGCGTGAATTGGCTTTTCTCGACCTCGTAAAGTGTCTGTTTCGTGATGCCAGCGTCTGAGATGGCCGTGGTCTTCACCATTTGGTTCTTGAGCATGCGCTTGTTGAAAAGAGCTTGCAGGAAACCAACCATCTGGGCCTGGGGACCATCAGTCGGCTCATATCGAGTCACGAGATAACGGAACCACTTCAGCTTCACCGCTGCCCCAGCCCCCTTGATGGACTGCAGGATCCCACCGAGCATGAGCAAAAACTGAGACATCGACATCACATCAAGCATCTGCGGGTGCACGGTAATAATCACCGACGTCGAAGCTGTCAGAGATGTGAGCGTTAGGTAGCCGAGCTGCGGTGGGCAATCTATGACAATCACATCATAGCGATCGTCAACTTCCTTAAGCGCCGCAGAAATGCGCGTGAAGAACAAGCGCCCTTCTGGTGAATTCTTGTTAGAAGCGGCTAGTGGAGTGTCGTACTCATATTCCTGCAGTTCAAGATTGGCAGGTACGATGTCCAAACCCGGGAAATTGGTCGGCCGAATAATCTCCTTGATTGATTTCCTGTGCTCGTCGTATCGGAGCGCTTCATAAAGCGAGGGATTCTTGTCGAGTTCAGGTTGAATGCCATGCAGAGCTGACAGGGAAGCCTGCGGATCAAGGTCAATTGCGAGAACGCGGTGCCCTGTCAGAGCGAGGTATTGAGCTAGATGGGCAGCTGTTGTTGTCTTGCCGGAGCCACCCTTGAAATTGACGACGGAGATGACTTGCAGCGTGTCACCTTGACGCCGGTGAGGAACATAGCGCTTGAAGTCCGAACGACCGTGCTTGTCGAGGTATTGACGCAACTCGAGCATCTGCCGAGCGGTGTATGAACGACGACCCGAACTGGAAACCTCAGGTGCGGGGCCCTTGCCTTCGAGATGCAGCTTTTTGATATGGTTCTGGGTGACGCCGAGAAAGTCCGCGACCTCGACCGACGAAAATTGCCGTAGTCCCTTCATCGCATTTGGGGGATACTGCTCAAGCCGCAGCATGTTCAATTTGTCCGAGATAAGCTCTCCCTGTTCGAGAATCTCCTCGTCGAAATCGAACTCCAAGCCGTGATCGGGCATCAAATTCATATTCGGCAACTTCCAGAATAACGCTTTTCTGACATGATTGTCACTGCAAGTGTGATTAATGCTCGATTCGGGCAATCCAGCAAGAAGTTTTTAGTTAACAGGAGGTTAACGGGCGTCCTCGCCTCGAAAGCATAATCTAAAATTGCATCTCCCGAGCTGTTGGGAACAGTCGTCATAAGCCCTATAAGGCAGTGCAAGCTTGACATAACATTCGGACGTCTACACCATTGAAATGACGGCACAATTATCCAATTTGCACGGCTGTCAAGTTTTAAAGGCCAAAGGCACGCTGCCGGTTCCGTGGTTGGGGTTAGGCCCTCTGTGCAAGATAGAAACGGTGATGGGACGACCTGAGGGCCGAATTTCAGTGGGAGGCGAACTTGGCCTGGTCGTCACCCCTCTCAACTGCCTAACTGGCCGACCTAATTTCGGATGAGGAAAGGCCCATGTTGAAGTCCAGCGTAAGATCGAAGCGCTGATCCGCCGAGGTGAGTTGCCAAGCCAAACATAGATCGATGAGTTCTGCTTTACAGAGCGGCGTCCGGAGGGCCACCAAGCTGGAAATTGCGCAGGCCGGCCAATAGATCGCCGCCGCCGCCATCAGCCCCGTCATCCGAATGTATCGCCGACTTCATGCGTCCGTTCCAGAAGCGGTCTACAACGAGGGAGAAAGAGGCACAATTCGCATCATTGCGATTGCGTCCGCTCACCGTCGTTTCAACGACGGCCGCGTTCGTCGATCGGCGTCTTATGCCATATGCTGCAAGCTGGCATCGGAGCGCGGGGGCTGTGGTTATCTCGAGGCCTGGCCTATGGAGCATCTGATGAACCACGCCGACACTCCTCGGCGGGGTCCCGATGGCCGGGAGAACTTCTCTCAGATAGGATTTCTACGAATAGCGCTTGACGGTCCGGACCAGGTTCGCTTCTCGGTCACGATGTTCGACCTTTGACGGCTTGAGCAACGTTATCGTTCCCAACCTCAGTCGAGGAGGCGAGGCTGGCGCGTAAAGCGAGTGCCCGCAGAATTTCATCTCTCGCTCGCCCTCCGCAATGTCGCCGCGCACCCCGGCCGGCAGGGCTTTTGACTTGCGATTTCCTGATCGTTAGGCAGCTCGGCTCCCACCGCTTTGCCTTTTCTGGTGTCCCAGCGGAACAGGGGCCAATGCCGGCCAGGCTGAGCCAAGTCTGCAGGGCGATGACACGGCAGGCGGCGTCCGACGCACCGCAGCCAATCTCGACCTAGCGCGGGCCGGTTTTGCCGCGCAGGGTAACCAGCCCCCTTGTCCGGGAAGAAATCGGTCGAGCCGCGGCCATCCTGGGTTTGGTCGCGAGCAAGATCGAGGCCGACGATTTCGGAGCGTCGCAAGCCGCCGGCGAAGCACAAAAGCAGCATAGGTCGGTCGCGCAGGCCACGTAGCGTGCCACGGTCGACTGTCTCCGCACGGCGATTAGATCGTCGCGCAGGACGGCCTCCTTATCTCCCGACGCTGTGTGGCTAATGAAATTGGAGGAGGGTAGAGCAGTACCGGGCGCTTGGAGAGGGCACTCGGAACGGTCGCGGCGTTCGAATTTTGAGGTCATCTCGGCACTCGTGCGACCAAGCTGCTTCTGCACGTAACGCTCTTTGACCTCAGCCGATGCGTCAGGCCCGGTCGCAGTCAATGGGCTGCAACTCTTTTTCTCGACCACCCTCCGAGAGATCGCTCTGCGAGCGGGCGGCCAGAGCGGTGCGCTTGAACAGGCGGGCAACCCCCGGTCGCTCAGCGGACCGGGCATCCGCGCGACTTTGAGCAGGACCGTTTAGTAGCCGGATGTGGCATTTCGCAGCCGGGATTGCAAATCGGCGTGTGTGGTAATACCTTTAGTCAATATGGTATTACGATGGGTGCAAGCATGACCACGACAGTCACAGCCAAGGGACAAGTGACCATCCCCAAACCGGTCCGCGACCTTCTCGGCATCGTTCCAGGCAGCCAAGTCGATTTCGTGCGCGCCGCCGATGGCAGCGTGGTACTCGCGCGCGCCGACAAGAAACGACCGGCGAGCCGGTTCGCCAAATTGCGTGGCCATGCCGGCAAGGGGCTTGATACCGACGCAATCATGGCGCTGACGCGTGGCGAAGCGTGACGCTCGTCGACACCAACATTCTGCTCGAACTTGTCACCGATGATCCGAAATGGGCCGACTGGTCGCTTGCCAAGCTGGAGGCCGCGAGCATCGCTGGCCCGCTGCTGATCAACGATGTTGTCTACGCAGAGCTTGCGGTTCGCTACAACCGCATCGAGGAACTGGATGCCTTCATCAAACAGGCGGCCCTGGAACTCGCCCCGATCCCGCGCGACGCCCTGTTTCTGGCGGGCAAGATCTTTACGCAATACCGCAAATCTGGCGGGGCGCGCACCGGCGTGCTG
Source organism: Mesorhizobium sp. (assembly GCF_017306585.1). Lineage (GTDB taxonomy): Bacteria > Pseudomonadota > Alphaproteobacteria > Rhizobiales > Rhizobiaceae > Mesorhizobium. The sequence continues at coordinate 36,078 of NZ_JAFKIC010000151.1, forward strand.
CCTGATTTCTTCATTGGCGCCCATGCCGCCGTGGGTGGTCTGCCGCTGTTGACCCGCGACGTCGGCCGCTACCGCACCTATTTCCCGTCTGTAAAGCTGATCGCGCCCGACGGCTGAGGTTCTCGTGGCACAACTCTGTCAAAGGGGCAGAGGTGAGGGCATGCGATCAAAGCCCGCTTGCCTTGGTGAGGTTGACCCGAAAACGGTCTCGCCTGCGTTGGTAACGGCGTGTCATCTCCGCCGAGGCGTGGCCAAGCTGCTTCTGCACATAGCGTTCATCAACCTCGGCGGAGGAAGCGAGGCCTGCGCGCAGCGAATGGCCAGAAAATTTTGGGACGCGCTCGCCTTCCGACAAGTCGCCGCGCACGCCGGCGGCCAAGGCTGCGCGCTTGACCAGCCGCGCCACCTCCTGATCGTTGAGCCGCTCGGTGCCCACCGCTTTGCCTTGCCCGGTGACGCGGCGGAAGAGGGGGCCATGCGCGATGCGGGCCAGTTTCAACCAGGTCTGCAGGGCGACCACCGGGCACGTGCTGTCGGCCGAGCCGCGGCCGATCTCCACCTCGCGCCAGCCGGTCTTGCCGCGCAACGTAACCAGCACGCCCTTGTCCGGGAAAAATTCAATCCAGCCGCGACCGTCCTCAGTTTGATCTCGCGCAAGATCAAGGCCAACGATTTCGGAGCGGCGCAAGCCGCCGGCGAAGCCCAAAAGCAGCATGGCACGGTCGCGCAGACCGCGCAGCGTGCCACGGTCGAGCGTTTCCAGCATGGCGACAAGATCGTCGCGCAGGATGGCTTCCTTTTGACGGGGAGGGGAGGCGTGTTTGTTGCGGATGCCGGCGAGCACGGTGGCGATATGTCGGTCCTTCCGGTCGAGCGGTTGACCGCGTTGCGTATGATTCCAGGTCAGCGACGACAGGCGGCGCTCGATGGTCGACACCGCCTTTTTGTCCCTTGCCGATCCCGAGGCTTGGGCCGTGATGTAGAGGCCGACGATTTGTGGGTCCGGCGGCAGCGGATCAAACGACTGGCGCCGGCACCAGGCGCAAAAATGCTTCCAGTCGGCGGCATAGGCGCGACGGGTGTTTGTCGAGCTCGCCGCCTCGACATAATCGCGCGCACGGTCGGCAAGCTTTTCGAGATGCGCAGGCAGTGATGCTTGTCGCGAATCCAGGACCTGACGGGGAGGGGAGGGGGCCTCATCCGGGCGCCCCATTTCCATGACGACGTCGACAATGTCAGGCAGGTCGTCGGCGTCGATCGCGTCAAGGGGCGGCATGAAATTACGGGCACTGCCCATGGGCGCTCTCGTTCATTGGAATGTCGCAGTGGTGCGATTCTGAGAACACAACGTGCGACCAACGCGCCAAATTGTCCACCGCGAGGCGCTTGACGAATAACTCCGAGTTTTGGCTTCCCGCCACGCACGACAAAGAGCGGGGCGCGCTTCTCGCGGCGCCGGGCGGGCACTTATGGACGATGCGGCGATCGCTTCCACGGTTTGCCTTCGCGTTCAACATCCTCTATGTTTCGTTCAACAGAGGAGAACCCAGGATGACCATACGTGGCGCGACGGCAGCCGCAAGCGAGGAGCAGATCGCCCGCAACCGCAACCGTCTGGTGCTTGAGCAGGCGAGGGCGGTCGGACTTCTTGGCGCGGCCAAGAACACACGCCTTTCCGGCAGGGTGCCGTCGGATTTGGTCGAGGCGGCAAAGAAGCGCGCTCATGTGACTTCCGATACCGAACTGCTGGAGCTCGCCCTGTCGCGGCTGGCCCTCGAGGATGATTTTGGCATCCGGCTCGTCGGCCGCAAGGGCAGCATCCCAGCGGACATCGATCTTGGCGTTTGATCTCGGGAGCGCACTGCGTTCCCTAAAACCACAGCGGCGTAGCGCGGGGCTGGAACGGCGACCAGATTCTGCCCTGTTCTGGGCAGGTGACCAGCCGCCTGTCGGCAGCATGTTGCTCCTCGATACCAGCGTGTATCTGGATGTTCTGCAGGGACGCACGCCCGAAGTGGTCGATGAGCTTCTCAGCTATAGGCTTTGCCACCACTCCGCCGTTTGCCTTGCCGAGCTCAGCCACGTGTTCGGTCGGCTTGACCCGATGCACCCTGAGACAAAGTCGGTTCTGAAAGCGGTTGCGGGCACGATCGAGGATATTCCGGCGCATCGGCTGCATGCACCCGACGCCACCGCCTGGGGACGGGCTGGCATGCTTGCCGGTCTGCTGTTCCGGCTCAGCCATCTGCCGAAAGGGGAGGGACACGAACGCCGCTTCCTCAACGATGCGCTGATCTTTCGCCAGGCCGGTCTGCTGGGCGCGACGGTCCTGACCGGCAATGTTCGGGATTTCGATTACCTCAACCAGCTTGTTCCGTCGGTGCGTGTGATCTTCTACCGGCCGGCTGCAGGCTTGCCCTCGCAAGCTTGAAAGCATTGCTGGAAGATAGGCGCGGGCACCATCGTCGCCGCGGGGGAGGGGAGTAACCCCGCAGCGAACAATGAAAGGGCGAACGGGGGAGGGCGAACGGTTGCGAAAAGGGCAAAAATGCGCTATACTCTGCCTTGAGATGGACAACTCTGTGATCGTTCCATCTTGGTCGGGTCTAAGGCTGCTGGCAGCCGACAACCCCGAGGGCCAGGCAAGATAATTTGCCGGCGTGATGGCGACAGTCGGCAGCTTTCGTGCCGCGCCGCGACATGGATCTCTTTCCGGTGAGAAATAAGGGCGGCTGAGGCATTTTGCATGCCTTTTTCCAAACGAACGATAATGCAACATTATCGCTCATTTATCCCGAACGACAGGCTGTGCGTTATTGTGCAGAAATGATGGTATAAAGCGCACGGACGAATTATCATCCGTTGCATGATTCGCGCCGATCCATTGCCCGCTGTCTCGCCGCCGCTACCGGGCGTACGGGCCTGGGCGTTGCCGGGCGGGCCTTTCGACGACGACACCGACGCCGCTTTCTTTGCCGGCGCGGCGCTGAATTCGCTCGACTCTTCTGTCCGCT
>NZ_JAFKIC010000152.1 GCF_017306585.1 Mesorhizobium sp.
TTCCGCCTGACCGGCAAGCTCAAGGAGGGCGTCACCGCCACCGACCTCGTGCTCACCGTCACCCAGATGCTGCGCAAGAAGGGCGTCGTCGGCAAGTTCGTCGAGTTCTTCGGCCCCGGCCTGTCCAACATGACGCTGGCCGACCGCGCCACCATCGGCAACATGGCGCCCGAATATGGCGCGACCTGCGGCTTCTTCCCGGTCGATTCGGAGACCATCCGCTACCTGACGATGTCGGGCCGCGAGGAAAACCGCATCGCGCTGGTCGAAGCCTATTCCAAGGCGCAAGGCATGTGGCGCGAAGCCGGCTCGGCCGACCCGGTCTTCACCGACCTGCTCGAACTCGACCTCGGCGATGTCGTGCCGTCCATGGCCGGCCCGAAGCGCCCCGAGGGCCGCGTCGCGCTGGAAGGCATTCCGGCCGGCTTCGCCAAGGCGATGGAGACCGAGTACAAGAAGGCCGCCGAGATTTCCAAGCGCTACGCCGTCGAAGGCACAGACCATGACCTCGGCCATGGCGACGTCGTCATCGCCGCCATCACCTCCTGCACCAACACCTCCAACCCGAGCGTGCTGATCGGCGCCGGCCTGCTTGCACGCAACGCCAACCGTGTCGGTTTGAAGCAGAAGCCGTGGGTGAAGACCTCGCTGGCGCCAGGAAGCCAGGTCGTGGCCGAGTATCTGGAGAAGTCGGGCCTGCAGAAAGAACTCGACCAGATCGGCTTCAACCTGGTCGGCTTCGGCTGCACCACCTGCATCGGCAATTCCGGCCCGCTGCCGGCGCCGATCTCCAAGACCATCAACGAGAAGGGCCTGATCGCCGCCGCGGTGCTCTCCGGCAACCGCAACTTCGAGGGCCGTGTCTCGCCCGACGTGCAGGCCAACTATCTTGCGTCGCCGCCGCTGGTGGTCGCGCATGCCCTGGCCGGCACGGTCACCAAGGACCTGACCACGGAACCGCTCGGCGAGGACAGGAACGGCAAGCCTGTCTACCTCAAGGACATCTGGCCGAGCTCGGCCGAGATCCAGGAGTTCATCGAGAAGAACGTCACCCGCGAGCTGTTCGCCCGCAAATATGCCGACGTCTTCAAGGGCGATGAGTACTGGCAGAACGTCAAGGCGCCGGAAGGCCAGACCTATGCCTGGGACGACAACTCGACCTATGTGCAGAACCCGCCCTACTTCGCCGGCATGACATCAGGCTTCGGCAAGATCGGCGACATCAAGGGCGCTCGCGTGCTTGGCCTGTTCGGCGACAAGATCACCACCGACCACATCTCCCCGGCGGGTTCGATCAAGGCGGCGTCGCCGGCCGGCAAATACCTCACCGACCATGGCGTCGGCGTCGCCGACTTCAACCAGTACGGCACGCGGCGCGGCAATCATGAGGTGATGATGCGCGGCACCTTCGCCAACATCCGCATCCGCAACCACATGCTGGGCGAGAACGGCCGCGAGGGCGGCTACACCATCCACTACCCCTCGAAGGAAGAGGAATCGATCTACGACGCGGCGATGGAGTACAAGAAGGAAGGCGTGCCGCTGGTCATCTTCGCCGGCGTCGAATACGGCAACGGTTCGTCGCGCGACTGGGCGGCCAAGGGCACCAACCTGCTTGGCGTGCGCGCCGTCATCGCCCAGTCCTTCGAGCGCATCCACCGCTCGAACCTGGTCGGCATGGGCGTCATCCCCTTCGTCTTCGAGGAAGGCACGTCCTGGGCTTCCCTCAACCTCAAGGGTGACGAACTGGTCGAGATCGACGGCCTGGACGCCATCAAGCCGCGCCAGACGATGACCGCCAAGGTCACCTATGGCGACGGCACGGTGAAGAACGTGCCGATCATCTGCCGCATCGATACGCTGGATGAGCTCGACTACTTCAAGAACGGCGGCATCCTGCAATACGTGCTGCGTGATTTGGCTGCTTAGCAGCCAGGGAATAGGGCGTAGGCAGTAGGGAATAGAGACACCTACTGCCTACTGCCTACTGCCTACTGCCTACTGCCTACTGCCTACTGCCTACTGCCTACTGCCCTCGGCGCTCCAAACCGCGCCGTCGCCGCGAGCAGCACCCCAAGCATCAGCCCGTTGAGGATGTGCCACAGGAAGTGCGTGCCGAGCGGAAAGCTGGCGCAGACCAGCGGGTCGATCATGCGGCAGATCACCGACACCACGAAGATCGCCGACCCCGCCAGATTGTACCAGCCGGCCCGGTTGCCGCTGGCCGCGACCCAGGCGCCGAAGAAGGCCAGCGCCAGGAATGGCGGCAGATAGCCTGTCGTGCCGTTCGACGCCTGGCGCAGCCAGTCCGGCACCGCGAAGGTTATCGCGCCCACCACCGCATAGAACACGACGAAGACCGCAATGGCCTTGCCCCATTCCATGCCCAGGAACCGGCGCAGGTTGAACAGCGTATAGGCGAGCGTGAAGCCGGCGATCGGCAGCACGTCGATCCAGACCGTGCCCTTGGTGGCGAATGTATGGAAAATCGTCGAACCGATGCCGATCGCCACCACCCACCAGGCGAGAACCTCGGCGAAACCGCCGGTCCGGCAACGCCGCACCTCTCGCACACCCCACAATCCCGCTGCGATGAAGGCAAGATTGGTCAAAGCATTAGCCGGCTCCGCCCAAAGTCCAGGACCGGTCCGCTCACAATAGAGATCGACCGGGGTCAGGAGAGTTTGCCATATGGTCATGATGCCGCCGCCAGATCGAACCACTCTATGAAATGCAGTGGCCAGTCCTATTGCCGCCCTGGTCGTGGTTGCAATGGGGAAAATTTCACCGCAACGTGACTTCCGATTGACTTGCGCTTCTGCCACATAATTTAGCAAATCAGAACAAAGCCGGCATCACCGGCGGGAATTTGGAATGGTCATGGCCTCGCGAAGATTTCTGTGGCTGGCAGCCTTCGCGCTGGCCTTCTCGGCGGTTGCCGGCGCCGGCCATGCCGGCGAAGCCGAGAGGATTCCGACCGAGAGACCCCAGGCAGACAAAGCCTCGCCCGACAAGCCGCTCGGCGTGGTCGAACTGTTCACCAGCCAGGGCTGCAGCTCGTGCCCGCCGGCCGATGCGTTCTTCGCCGAGCTTGCCGACAGGCAGGACATCGTCGCGCTGTCCTATCACGTCGACTACTGGGATTATCTCGGCTGGAAGGACACGCTGAGCCGCAAGGAAAACACCGAGCGGCAATATGACTACATGCGCGCCTTCGGCAGCCGCTCGGTCTATACGCCGCAGGCGGTCATCAATGGCCGCGTGCATGTCAACGGCGCCAACCGCGCGGAGGTCGACGGCGCTCTCATCCGCATGGCAAGATCGGGCGAGGGCATGCATGTTCCGGTCAAGGTCAGCCGGACCAGCGACCGTGTCATCATCGACGCCGGCGATGCCGGAGCGGGTCCGAACGATGCCCATGTCATCATCGTCTATTTCGACAAGCCGCAGACGGTCAAGATCGCCCAGGGCGAGAACTCCGGCCGCAAGATGACCTATTGGAACGCCGTCACCGGCATCCAGACCGCCGGCATGTGGCACGGCAAGGCGCAGCGCTACGAATTGCCGATGACAGAGATCACCAAGAAGGGCGGCTGCGCCGTGCTTCTGCAGTCCGTCGGCAAGGACGGCATGCCCGGGCCGATTCTCGGCGCCGCCTTCATCCACAAGCCCTGAGCTATTCCCTCAATGTCCGGTCAGCCGGTCGGCGAAGGCAGCGAGCCGCGACGTCCGCCCAAGCCCCTTGGCCTCGCGCTGGTCGGCGATGCGGTAGAGCTGGTACATGGAGTGTACGCCGAGCCAGCGCAGCGGCTCGGGTTCCCATTTCTTGACGGTTCGGTTGACCCAGGGCAGCCGCGTCAGTTCGGTGTCGTGGCCGAGCACGAGGTCGCGTAAGGTGCGGCCCGACAGGTTGGAGCTCGAGACGCCGAGCCCGACATAGCCGCCGGCCCAGCCGATGCCGGTCTCGCGGTCGAAACCCGAGGTAGTGCACCAGTCGCGCGGCACGCCGAGCGTGCCGCACCAGGCGTGGTCGAGGCGCAGACCCCTGGTCTGCGGCAACAGCCTGGTCAGCACGTCGTGCAACTGGTCGATGGTCGCCTGCTGGGTCTGGCCACGTACATCGGTGCGTGAACCGAAGCGGTAGGGTACGCCCCGGCCGCCCATGGCGATCCGGCCCTCCCTCGTGCGCTGCGCGTAACAATAGGTGTGCGCGGCATCGCCCAGCACCTCGTAGCCGCTCCAGCCGATCCGGTCCCACAGCTCCTGCGGCAGCGGCTCGGTGACGACGATGGCGCTGTTCAGCGGCAGCCACAGGCGCTTGAAGCCGGGAATGCCGGCGGTGAACCCTTCGGTGGCGCGCACGATCTTTTCGGCGCGCACGATGCCGCGATTCGTGGTGACCTTGCCTTTCTCGATCACCAGCACCTGGGTCTGCTCGTAAATCGGAACGCCGAGCCGCGCCACCGCTGCCGCCAGCCCCTGGACCAGCTTGGCCGGCTGCACGCGCGCGACATTGCGCACGACGAAGCCGCCAAGCGCCTTGTCGATGGCGATGCGCTGCCGCGCCTCCCGCGCGTCGAGGAAGGCGAGCCGCTCGGGCGGCATGTCCCAGGCCAGCAACTCCTCATACTCAGCTCTGGCGCGCTGCAACTGCGCGCTGTTTGTGGCGACCGTCATGTTGTCGACGCGGCGGATATCGGCGTCGATGCCTTCGGCCTGCGTCACCGAGATCACCTCGTCGACGCTGCCGAACATGGCGCGCTGCATGTCGATGACCGCGCCGCGCGACGAGGTCTTGGCGTATTTCTCGCGCGACCAGCTGAACCCGCCCGACAGCCAGCCGCCGTTGCGGCCCGAGGCGCCATAGCCGGCGAACTCCTTCTCGACAATGGCGATGCGCAGCGAAGGCTGTGCCTTCTTCAGATAATAGGCCGTCCACAAGCCGGTGTAGCCGGCGCCGACTATGCAGACATCGGCCTCGATGTCGCCGGGCAAGGCAGGGCGAAAGGCCGGCACGCCGCCAATGTCGGCATACCAGAACGAGACATCGCCGTTGCGCTTGGCCTGCATGGTGAACGTGCTTTCAAAAAGGCAATTCCGGGAAAGGGCGGAGCGGTTTCCGCGCGGCATTGCGTGGACAGGAATGGTCTCAGGTCAGTGTCAGGTCGGCCTTGTCGTCATCGGCCAGCAGCTTGACGTCGCGGCCGGCAAACAGCAGGTCGACCTCGTCGCCGATGGCGAAGGACTGCGCCTCCAGCGTCGAGCGCACGATGGCCTTCGACCCGTCGGCCAGCACGACCTCGTATTTCGACCCGGAGCCGAGATAGATCGCTTCACCGACACGGCCGGCCAGCCGATTTCGGCCGGCATCGGCGGCGCCGCGCGGGGCAAGCGCAAGCTTTTCAGGGCGCAGCAGCATGACCGGCCTGCCGCCATTGGCCAGGCGCTTGTCCGTCACCACCGTCTGGCCCGAGATCGCAAGCGCCGTTTCATCGCCTGACGTGGCGGCCTGCCCGCGCAGCACGGTGGAATCGCCGATGAACTTGCCGACGAACAGCGTCGCCGGCTCGTCATAGAGTTCCCGTCCGGTTCCGATCTGCTCGATGCCGCCGCGATTGAACACCGCGATGCGGTCGGAGAGCACCAGCGCCTCCTCCTGGTCATGCGTCACGTAGACGAAGGTGGTGCCGAGTTCGCGGTGGATGCGCTTGATCTCGAGCTGCAGCCATTCGCGCAGCTTCTTGTCCAGCGCGCCGAGCGGCTCGTCCATCAACAGCAGCGGCGGATCGAAGACGATGGCGCGCGCCAGCGCCACGCGCTGCTGCTGGCCGCCGGAAAGCTCGCTCGGATAGCGGTGGGCGAAATCGGCCATCTTGACCATGTCCAGCGCCTGACGGACGCGGCGTTCGCGCTCCGCGCCGGTGACGCCGCGCAGCGCCAGCGGATAGGCGACATTGCGGCCGACCGTCATATGCGGGAACAGCGCATAATGCTGGAACACCACGCCGATATTGCGCTTGTGCGCGGGCACCCCGACCACGCTCTTTCCCCCGACCAGCAGCTCGCCGCTGGTGGCGTCAGTGAAGCCGGCGATGACGTTCAGCGTCGTCGTCTTGCCCGAGCCGCTCGGCCCGAGCAGCGTCATGAACTCGCCCGGTTTGATATGCAGCGACACGGCATCGAGCGCCTTGAAGCTTCCATAGGCCTTGCTGACCGTATCGAGATCGATCGCCGCGCCGCGATTTTCCGGTCTCTGGTTCATGGGCGTCCTTTCCGCTCGCGGCCAAGGAGAAGCATGCCGCCGCCGATAAGCAATGTGGTGGCGCACAACAGGATGGTGCCGACGGCCGCGACCGTCGGGTCGGCGTCGCGCGTGATCGAGGAGTAGATCTGCACCGGCAATGTCTTGAGATAGGGATTGGTGATGAACAACGACACCACGATCTCGTCGAAGGACGTGGCGAAGGCGAACAGCAGGCCCGACAGCATGCCGGGCAGGATAAGCGGCAGCGTCACGGTGCGGAATGTCGTCAGCGCGCCGGCGCCGAGGCTCGCCGCCGCCGTCTCCAGCCGCCTGTCGAACACTTCCAGATTGGCCGAGACCGCGATCAGCACGAAGGGCAGCGCCAGGATGGTGTGGGCGAGCACGAAGCCGGTCAGCGTCCCCACCAGGTGAGCGTCGAGATAGACGGCGTAGATGCCGATCGCCAGCACCACGCCCGGCACCACCATCGGCGTCAGCATCAGCATGCGCAGCATGTTGGCCGGTCGCGCCCGCATGCGGTCGAGGCCGAAGGCCGCGAGTGTGCCCAGCACCGTCGCCAGCACCGCCACGATCGAGGCGACCTTCAGCGAGTTCAGGAAGCTCGACGTCCAGTCGGGATTGGTGAAGAAATTCTGGTACCACTGCCAGGAAAAGCCCTGCGGCGGAAACGCCAGCGACTTGTTCTCGTTGAACGACATCGGCACGACGACCAGCGTCGGCGCCACCAGCCATATCGCCACCAGCAGGCAGACGAGGCCGAGGACAACGCGGGTAAACGGCTTCATCTCCATCAGCGCCGCCCCGCTTCACGGTGGCGCGAGCGCATTACCGGCGCCGCCAGCGCGAGCAGCACGAAGGTGGTGACCAGGAGCACCACGCCCATGGCGCCGCCACGACCCCATTGCAGCAGGCTCAGCACCTGCGTCTGCACCAGCGTCGACAGCATGGTCGAGCGCGGCCCGCCGAGCAGCGCCGGCGTGATGTAGAAGCCCAGCGCCAGGATGAAGACGATGATCGCACCGGCATAGACGCCCGGCAGCGACAGCGGCAGGTAGACGGTGAAGAACGCGCGCAACGGCCGCGCGCCGAGACTTTGCGCGGCCCGCATCAGCCTGAGGTCGATGCCCCGCATCACCGAATAGAGCGGCAGGATCATGAAGGGCAGAAGCACCTGCGCCATGCCGATCACCACGCCGGTCTGGGTGCGGATCAGCCTGACGCCGTCAAACCCGGCCGACCTCAGCAGCGAATTGATGACGCCGGAATCCTGCAGCAGGATCACCCAGGACAGCGTGCGCACCACGCCGCTGACCCAGAACGGGATGAGCACGCAAAGCACCAGCGCCAGCCGCACACGTGGCCCGACGGCGGTCATCAGGTAAGCATAGGGATAGGCACAGATCACGCAGACCGCCGTCACCCAGGCCGAGATGACGAAGGTGCGCTGGAGCACCGTCAGATTGACTGGCGTGCCGAAGAACCAGACATAGTTCTGCGCGCCCCATTGCGGCTCCGACAGGCTACGCAGCACGATGGTGAGAAGCGGGTAGCCGAGGACGGCCACCAGCAACAGAAGCGCTGGCGCGGTGAGCGCGAACGGCCGCCATGCCCAGCCGGCCCGTTTGGAGGCCGAAGGCGTCGTCGGTTCGAGCGCGCTCACTGGCTTGCCTTTCCGTCAGCCGGTCAGTTGCCGGCCATCAGCGCCGACCACTTTTCCTGCGCGACCGCGAAGTTCGGCACCCAGAACTTGAAGTTCTGCTTGTAACCCTGCTTCTGGCGCTCGGGTGAGTTGGTCAGGAAAGCCGAAACCGAAGCGTCGACTTTGGGCTGCGCCTCGCTGTTGATGGGCGTGTAGGATGTCTGCTCCGCAAGGACCTCCTGCGAGTGCTTGCCCAGATAGGCATTGATCAGCGCATAGGATGCATCGGTGTCCTTGACGCCGACCGGAATCGTCATCTGGTCCATCACCACCAGCCAGTCCTGCCAGGCCGGCGCGTATTTGGCGCCGTTCTTGACCGCGGTCATGGCGCGGCCCGTCCACATCATCAGCATGTCGGCCTCGCCGGATTCGGCGAGCTGCTGCGATTCGGCGCCCGTTTTCCAGAAGATGGTATCGGGGCCGAGCTTGCGGACAACGTCGATGGCCTTGTCGATATCGGCCACCGTCATCGCCTTCGGGTCGCCGCCGGAAACCTTGAACGCCTGTTCCAGCAGGCCGCCGGTCGGGCTGCCGGAACCGTCGATGCCGCGCACGCCTGGGAATTTTGCGGTGTCGAAGAAGTCGGCCCAGCTCTTGGGCGGGTTATCCTTGTACTTCTCTTTGTTGTACATCAGCACGACGCCGTAATTCATCGCCGGCACCGAGCATTCGCCGACCTGGCCCTCGGGAATTTTCGACACGTCGAGCTTGGTGAGGTCAAGCTTCTGGAATAGCTTGCCGCAATAGACATAGGGCGGCAGGTCGTCTGTATCGACGACGTCCCAGGTCACATTGCCGGACTCGACCTGCGCCTGCAGTTTGGCGATCTCGGTCGGCCCGTCATTGAGCAGCTTGACGCCGGACTTGTCGACGAACTCCTTCAGCGCCGCCGCCTGGCCATCCTGATAGATGCCACCATACGAAACGAACGTCAGCGTCTTGCCTTTCAGCGAGCCTTCGGCCACCTCGCCCGCCACCGGCTTCGATTGCGCGAATGCTCCTGTCGTCGCCAGAAGCAGGGCGACGCAGGCCGTGTGTCCAAGTTTCAGTCTCATGGTCAATTCTCCCATTCCAGAACCCGCATATGTTGTCATTCACCCGGCTGCGAGTGGTTTCCGGGCTTGTATTGATCGAGTTCGAGCGCGCCCGCCGTCGGCGGCGCGATGATCCAGAGCACCTCGGCCGGCGTGTCGCCGACATTGACGGTGCGGTGCGGCACCGAGGTCGCGTATTCGACGCTGTCGCCTTCGCGCATCAGGTGGCGCTCGTCACCCAGCGTCAGTTCGACCATGCCCTTCAGCACCACGAACATTTCGTGTTCGCCGCTGTGCACATAGGCCTCGTCGCCGGTCGAGCCGCCGGCTTCGAAATGTCCGGCATAGACCTCGAACTGGTGGATCGGCCGCCGCGACAACAGCATCTTGCGGCCGTGCACGCCGACCGGCAGCACCGGCCGTTCCTCGCGCCGCAGCACCTTGTGCAACGGACGGCTGCTGTCCTCGAACAGGTCGTTGATGCCGAGATCGAGAGCCGCCGCGATCCTGAGCAGCGTCCCGGTATTGGCGCCGCACAGATTGCGCTCGAGCTGGCTGATGAAGCTGGCGGTCGTGCCGGTCATGTCGGCGAGCTGCCGCAGCGAAACACGCCGTGCCATGCGCAGCGCCTTGATGCGCGCGCCGACACCCCCGGCTTCCTGGGCGTCAGCGTCCGGCTCGGCGGTAAGCTCACCGTCCCGTTGTTTTGCCGTTGAGTTCGATGCTCGTGGCATTGTTGTTCCCGTTCTCACTTAACACCTTATTAAGTGGAAACGGGAATGGCAAGTGCGGCCGCGCGAGACCGATCCAGGAAAAGCACGCGCCGCTTTCCCGGGCAATCGCGTAAAACCGGATGGCTGGGAAGCGGACATGAAAAAACCGACGTCAGCTTGCTTCTGACGCCGGTCATTCAGGTTTTGGGATCGTCGCACCCGGTTTCTCCAAGGAAAAACCGAGGTTGGTTCGATCCGACGCAGACCCGTGGGCGGGGGGCTTGGGGTTTACGAGCCGGTGCCGGACCGAACCGTCTCAGGCAACGCCAGTAAATTCGTCGGACATTGGGGCATGAGCGCGGATAAAAAATGGCGAGAATGTGGCGAAGCATCACCAATTCCAACACGCAACGTTACAAAAGTGACTGGACGTCACCGAAAGGGCGCACCGCCGCCTTCGCTTCGCCGGCTCTTGCAATTGCCGCGCGAAGGGGCCAACTTTGGTTGGCAAAGATTCATTTTCGAGGGATCGAGGCATGACCGACGACAGCGGCGGGATGGGGGATGGTGACGCATCCGCAATATTGATCCCGCTGCACGAGGCGCGCAACGCCCGCCTCGACCAGCCGGTGCGCTTCGACCGGCGTGAACTCGACCAGATCCTCAGGCTCTATGGGCGCATGGTCGCCGCCAATGAATGGCGCGACTACGCCATCGACCATCTGACGGACCGGGCTGTGTTTTCGGTGTTCCGCCGCGCCAGCGAAGTGCCGCTGTTCCAGATCGTCAAGGACCCGAAGCTGGCCCGCAAGCAGGGCGCCTTCGCCGTCATCGCGGCGGGCGGCCGCATCCTCAAGCGCAGCCAGGAACTCGGCCGCGTGCTCGGTGTGTTCGATTCCAAGCTTAGGGTTGTCGAAGCCTGAGCGCGGAATTGAAGAACTGGTGAATTGAAGAATTGAGGAATTAGAGAAGAAGGGCACTAAGTGCCTGATGGGTCTTGCCTTCTTGTGTTCTTCAGTTCTTCAATTCACCAGTTCTTCAATTCCCCAGCGCGCGAAACTTCCGCTCCGGCAGCGAATCCGGATCCGGCGGCAGAGACGCCCCGCCGTTGAGCGCCAACTGCATGAACACCGTGTCCAGCCAGCGCTCGTGTTTGTAGCCTGAGCCTTCGAGCCGGCCGGAATGGCGGAAGCCGAGCTTTTCGTGGAGCCTGACCGAGGCGCTGTCGGCATGGCCGTCGCCGATCACCGCGACGATCTGGCGGAAACCGGCCGCTTGCGCCGCCGCGATCAGGCTTTGCATCAGCTTGAGACCGACGCCCTGGCCCTTGGCTTCCGGCGCGACATAGACCGAATCCTCGACGATGAAGCGATAGGCCGGGCGCGGCCGGAACGGACCGGCATAGGCATAGCCCAGCACGGCGCCATCCTTTTCCGCCGCCAGATAGGGGAAGCCGCCAACGCAGAGCGTTTCGAATCGCGTGCCCATCTCAGCGCGGCTGGGCGGCTCCAGCTCGTAGCTCGCCGTGCCGTTCCTCACCGCGTCGGCATAGATTTCGGTGATGGCGTCGAGATCGGCCAGGGTGGCCGCCCGAATCACGATATTGCTCATTATTTATGCAATCCTCTTGTCTGCTCTCGATAAGAGCAAAAGGAGGCGCAAAAGAAAAGGGCGACCCTTGGGCCGCCCTTTCCAAACCCGATGGTCCAGTCAGACCATGGAGCGAACCAGCCTTAGCGGCGGTCGCCCATGAACTGAAGCAGGAACATGAACAGGTTGATGAAGTCGAGATAGAGCGTCAGCGCGCCCATGATGGCCTTGCGGCCGGCGACATCGGAAGCGTCGCCCTCGAAATACATCTCCTTGATCTTCTGCGTGTCGTAGGCGGTGAGGCCGGCGAACACCAGCACGCCGATCGCCGACACGGCGAAGGACAGCGCCGACGACTGCAGGAAGATGTTGATCAGCGACGCGATAATGATGCCGAACACGCCCATGATCAGGAACGAGCCCATCGCCGACAGGTCGCGCTTGGTGGTGTAGCCGAACAGCGACAGCGCGCCAAAGGCGGCGGCGGTGGCGAAGAAGGTCTGCGAGATGCTTGCCGAGGTGTAGACCAGGAAGATCGACGACAGCGACAGGCCGACCAGGCCGGCATAGACCCAGAAGGTCGTCTGCGCCGCCGACACGCTCATCGACTGGACGCGGAACGACAGGAACAGCACGGCGGCCAGCGGGGCGAGCATGACGACCCAGCGCAGCGGCGACCCGAAGATCGCGTAGCCGAAGGACGTCAGCATCTCGCCGCTCGGCAGCGTTGCGACGGCCGAGGCCGGATCGGTGGTGGTGGCCAGCATGATCGTGCCGATCGCGGCAAGGCCGGTGATGAGGAGGCCTAGCCCCATCAGGTTGTAGACACGGATCATATAGGCGCGCAGGCCCTGATCGATGTCGGCACGGACGCCGGGCACCGCCGACGTCTGATAATTGCGAATGGGATCAGCCATTGGAATCCTCTGTTGCTTCTGCCCCGTCCGGTGTCGGGCCTCTTACGGACCCAGGCGCCGCTGGCGGGGCTCCAGCATGCCTGTGCCGAAATATGATGGTTATTCGCGTCAAGAACAAGACCGTAACGGGATGTAACGGTTCGTGAGAGGGCGAAACGCCGATTCCCGGGCTTCCCGGCCGGCATCCTTACCAAGATTTAATCAGCAGCGTCGCCTTGCAGGCCATTCCCTCAGAGATCGCGCAGCACCGGCGCCGCCTTCTGGCCAAGCACCCGCCAGGTGCCGGCGAGCCCGATACCGACCGTGATCACCAGCGCGAAGACGATGGTCGCCACCGCCACCTCGGGCATGAAATGCGACGGCAGCGTCATGATGCGCGCGACGATGTACCAGGCAGCGACCCCGCCGGCCGCCAGCGCGAACACCGCGGTCGCCAGCCCGATCAGCATGTACTCGAGCGAGAATGCCGTGATCAGCGTTCGCCTGGTGGCGCCGAGCGTCTTCAGCACCACCGCGTCGTGCACCCGCGCCCGGTTGCCCGCGGCAAGCGCCCCGGCCAGCACTAGCACCGAGGCGATCAGCGCCACGCCGGCCGCCGCACGGATCGCCGTGCCAAGCTGGCCGACCAGCCGGTTGACGACATCGAGCGCGTCCTTGACGCGCACGGTCGTCACCGCCGGAAAGGCTCGGGTGACGGCATTGAGGATGCGGGCGTCATCGGCCGTGGTTGCATTCTTCTCGGTCAGCGTCGCCATCCAGCCATGCGGTGCCCCGGCGAAGGTGTTGGGCGAGAACACCATGACGAAGTTGATGCCCATCGTCTCCCACTGGACCTGGCGGAAATTGGCGATCCTGGCCGTCACGTTGCGGCCAAGCACATTGACGGTGACGGTGTCGCCGAGCTTCAGCCCTATCTCCTTGCCTTCCTGCGCCGCGAACGAGACCAGAGGCTCGCCGGTGTAGTCGGCCGGCCACCAGTTGCCTTCGGTCAGCGTCGCGTTTTCCGGCTTGCGGGTGTCATAGGTCAGGCCGCGATCGCCTCTCAGCACCCAGGCGCCTTCGGCCGGGACCTTGACCTTGTCGACATCGACGCCGTTCAGCGCCATCACCCGGCCGCGCAGCATTGGCACCTTGGCGAGCGTCGCTTGTGGCGCCTCCTTGCCGATCAACGCCGAGAACGCATCGACATCGCTGCTCTGAATGTCGACGAAGAAGAAATTCGGCGCCCGCTCGGGCAGGCTGCCGGAGATCTGTTGCCGCAGGTTCCCGTCGATCAGCGCCAGCGTCACCAGCAATGTCAGCCCGAGCCCCAGCGACAGCACCACCGATGGCGTCAGCGCGCCCGGCCGATGGATGTTGCCGACCGCAAGCCGGAGCGCGACCGAGCGCACGCGCGGGCTCTTCCTCGCCGCCCATTGCACCAGCGCGCCGACGAGGCGCAGCACGAGAAAAGCAAAGACCGTCGCGCCGACGAAGATCGAGGCGATGCGCTGGTCGCCCGAGAACAGGATGGCGAGCGCCGCCAGCACCAGCGCGATGCCGATGGCCGTTACGACATAGACCGGACGCGGAAGGCCGCGGCCCTCCAGACCCATTTCCCGGAATAGCGCGGTCGCCGGAACGTCACGGGCGCGGCCGAGCGGTAAAAGCGCGAAGGCAAGCGTCACCAGCAGCCCGAACAGCGCCGCCATAGCGAGCGCGCCGGGGTAGAAGCCGCCTTGCGCCGGCACCGGGATGACGGACTGAAGCGCCGCGCTCGCGGCGTACGGCATCAGCGCCCCGAGCACCAGGCCGGCCACGATGCCGAGCGCCGTGATGATCAGGATCTGCACGAGATAGACGGCAAAGACGAAGCCACCCGACGCGCCAAGGCTCTTGAAGGTGGCGATGACGCCGCGCTTGCCGTCGAGATAGGCGCGCACCGCGTTCGCCACACCGACACCGCCGACCACCAGCGCCGTCAGCCCGACCAGTGTCAGGAACTGCGAAAACCGGTCGATGTTGGCCGACAGCGCCGGCGCCGCATTGTCGCGCGTGCGGATCGACCAGCCGGCTTCTGGAAAATCCCGCGCCGCCTGGTCCTGGATGGCCTTCAGCCGCGCCGCGTCGGCATCGGCGGGCAGCCGGACCTTGTAGGCGTTCTCGACCAGACTGCCCGGCTGCACCAGCCCGGTGGCGGCAAGGCCTTCGGTCGAGATCATCAGCCGGGGCGCGAAGCCGAATCCGTCGGACACGGCATCCGGCTCGGTGACCAGCCTGGCGCGCAGTTCGAAGGTGGCGCTGCCGAGCTTCAGCCGGTCGCCGGGCTTGAGATGAAGCCGTTCGAACAGAAGATCGGGCGCCGCGGCGCCGAAAACACCGGACCGCTCGCCGAACAACTCCTGCTTCGGCAACGCCGGCTCGGTTTCCAGCGCCCCATAGAGCGGATAGGCGTCATCGACCGCCTTGGCCTCGACCAGCGCCTGGTCTGACCCGTCGGCCAGGCGCGCCATCGAACGCATGCTGGCGGTGCGCGAGAGAGCGCCGAGCCCGTCGAGAAAGCCGCGTTCGGCCTCGCTGGCGTCGCGCTGGTTGATCTGGAAGCGCAGATCGCCGCCAAGCAGCGTCTGGCCTTGGCTGGCGACGCCCGCGCTGATGGAGCGGGCCACCGAATTGACGCCGCCGATGGCCGCAACGCCAAGCGCGATACAGGCGAGGAAGATCAGGAAGCCGGACAGGCCGCCGCGCATTTCGCGCAGCGAAAAGCGGATGGCGAGCTTCAGCGTCTGCGCCAGCGGCATCAGGCGATGACCTTGACCGGCGCCGGCGCCTCGATCCGGCCCGAGCGCATCGACACCTGGCGCGAGCAGCGCGCCGCGAGCGCCGGATCATGGGTGACGAGCACCAGCGTCATGCCGCGCTCGGCCGCCTTGGCGAACAAGAGGTCGGCGACCTGCCGCCCCGTCGCCTGGTCGAGATTGCCGGTCGGCTCGTCGGCGATCAGGATGCGCGGCGAAGGCGCCAGCGCCCGCGCGATCGCCACGCGCTGCTGTTCCCCGCCCGAAAGTTCGCCCGGATAATGCGTGACGCGATCGCTCAGGCCCACGGCCGCGAGTTCGCGCGCCGCGACCGCAAACGGATCGGCGTGGCCGGCCAGCTCCAGCGGCACCGCGACATTTTCGAGCGCCGTCATGTTGGGGATGAGATGGAAGGACTGAAACACGATGCCAATGTTTCGGCCGCGAAACGATGCCACCTGGTCTTCGCTTTTGCCGTTGAGCAGCTCGCCGGCGATTCGGACCGTGCCCGAATCGACCCGTTCCAGGCCGGCCAGAACCATCAGCAGGGTCGACTTGCCGGACCCGGAGGGACCGACGATGCCGGTCGCCTCGCCGCGCGCCACTTCGAGGCTGACGCCCTTCAGTACATGGACCGACGAGGCACCCTCGCCGAGCGTCAGGGAAACGTCTTTCAGCGCGATGACGGCTTCTGTCAAAATGAAAGCGTCCTATATGGGAGGAGGATGGCTCTGCCTGCCGGAAGCCGTCGCCGGTTGGAATTTTCAGTCATATGGGGCCTGCCGCATGTCTTTCAAACGCCTGATTGCCGCAGGCCTCTTTCTTCTCCTTGGCATTTGCGGCGCCATTTCGTCGGCCGGGGCCGAGCCCTTCAAGATCGTCGGCTTCGGTGACAGCCTGATGGCGGGTTTCGGGCTCGGGCCCGGCGAAGGTTTCACCGACAAGCTCCAGGCGGCGCTGCGCGCCAAGGGGCACGATGTGACGGTTGCCAATGCCGGCGTCTCGGGCGACACCTCCAGCGGCGGCCTGGCGCGGCTCGACTGGTCGGTTCCGGACGGCACGCAACTGGTGATCCTCGAACTCGGCGCCAACGACATGCTGCGCGGCGTCTCGCCCGACATCACCAAAAAGAACCTCGACGAAATGCTGGACAAGTTGAAACAGCGCCGGATTGCCGTGCTGCTCGCCGGCATGCGCGCCGCGCCCAATCTCGGCGCCGACTACCAGGCCGCCTTCGACGCCATCTATCCGGAGCTGGCGAAGAAATACGACGTTTCGCTTTATCCGTTCTTCCTCGACGGCGTCGCCGGCCAGCCGGGCCTGCAGCTGGAGGACGGCATGCACCCGAACGCCAAAGGGATCGACCAGATGGTCGAGCGCATCCTGCCCACGGTGGAAAAGGCAATCGCGGCGGTGCCGGGAGGCTCATAGGGCTCGATGAAATCACTTTCCGTTAGGGAAACTTTTAGCCAGGCCTGTGACCAATAAACCTCTTGCTCCGTCAGCCTATCGATGATTCGCTACGAATACAGTTCGATTCGAGGAAGGGAGGCTCTTCATGCCGCGTCTTTTCACCGCCCTCGAAATTCCGCGTGACGCCGCCCTTTCGCTGTCCCTGCTCCGGGGCGGCCTGCCCGGGGCCCGCTGGATCGATGTCGAAAACTACCATCTGACGCTGCGCTTCATCGGTGACGTCGAAGGCCATGTCGCCGACGAGATCGCCAATGCGCTCGACCGGGTCCATCGCCCCTCCTTCTCGCTGACACTGTCCGGCGTCGGCGCTTTCGGCCAGAAGAAGCCGCACGCGGTGTGGGCGGGCGCAATGCCCTCGCCCGACCTGGCAGCGCTGCAGGCTGAAATCGAGCGCATCTGCCAGCGGCTCGGCATTCCCGCCGATCCGCGCAAGTTCATGCCTCATGTGACACTGGCCAGGCTGCGCAATTCGAGCCCGCTCGATGTCGCGCAATATCTGTCGGCGCGCGGCAATTTCTCGACGCTGCCGTTCCGCATCGGCCGCTTCGTGCTGATGTCGTCGCGCGATTCGGTCGGCGGCGGCCCTTACATCGTCGAGGAAGCCTGGCCGCTGTCGGATGCCCGCGCCACCAGCCGCGTCGCCAGCGCCTCCGACGCCTCGCGGATCATGCGGTAGACTTCGGCAAAGGCCTCCGGTCCGTCATAATAGGGATCCGGCACGTCTCGCGCCTTGCCCTGCGCGAAGTCCAGGAAAAGATGCACCCGGTCGCGCATGGCGGCCGGCGCCAGCGCCTTGAGGTCGGCCACGTTCGAGCGGTCCATGCCGAGGATCAGGTCGAAGCGCTGAAAATCCTGCGGCGTCACCCTGCGCGCCCGCTGCCCGGAAATGTCGATGCCGTGATGCGCCGCGACCGCCATCGAGCGCGGATCGGGCGCCGAGCCGACCTCCCAGCCGCTGGTCGCGGCCGAATCGAGCAGCATGTCCCGTTGCCCTTCGCGCGCCGCCCAGACATCGCGAAAAACGCCCTCGGCCAGCGGTGAGCGGCAGATATTGCCGAGGCAGACGAACAGAATGGAATTTATGGGCTTCATGCTCACTCGATATGCGCCGTTTGTGCATTTGGAACCCCAAAACGCAAAGCACTTCCGGACGGCTTGCATTATGGTGAGGGCCAGATTCGAGATAGCATGGGAAATCATCATGACGAGAGAAAAACTCAGCAAGGACGCCATCGCAGCCGCTCTTGCCGAACTCGGCGGCTGGT
The DNA here is from genome assembly GCF_017306585.1 of Mesorhizobium sp. Classification (GTDB taxonomy): domain Bacteria; phylum Pseudomonadota; class Alphaproteobacteria; order Rhizobiales; family Rhizobiaceae; genus Mesorhizobium. The sequence continues at coordinate 17,734 of NZ_JAFKIC010000152.1, forward strand.
CGCTGGCCGCAGACGGCGCCTCGATCCGGCGCAGCTTCGTCTTCAGGAATTTTTCCGAAGCCTTCGCCTTCATGACCCGCGTCGCGCTTGCCGCCGAGAAGATGGACCATCACCCCGACTGGTCGAATGTCTACAAGACCGTCGACGTGACGCTGAACACCCATGACGCCGGCGGCGTCACCGCGCTCGACATAGCGCTGGCAAAGAAGATGAACGGATTTGCCGGCTAGGGTGGTGCGGACTTGTCGCGGCGGCAACCCACCTTCGTCATCCTAGGGTGGAGCAGCGGCGTCGCGAATAGGCATCGAGACACCTGCCGGCGCAGCGACCCCAACCTTCGTCATCCTAGGGCGAAGCAGCCGCGCAGCGGCGTCGCGGAGACCCTGGGATCCATGCCGCGACCTCGACTTGGGGCACAGCGGAGCAGAATTCTGCACCGTGGCGGCGCTTTGAGGTCGCGGCATGGATCCTATGGTCTGCGCCGCGTCGCTTCGCTCCTTGCTCCGCCATAGGATGACGAAGCGAGAGATGCCCCGGCCAATCGCTAGACGAAGACCACTTCCGACCTGCCTGTCGTTGCCACCGGCACCGTTGCTTCCGATTTTCCGCAACGGCAACACCCGCATCTTGCAGCCGGGTCCCTCTTTCACCACATCTTCCCCCGCGGGCGTGCGTCAGTGTGCGCATCGGCCCGCGAGGAGATGTTGATGGCGCAAGAATCCGGTTTTGATTTCTTCGGCTTTGGCGACAAGCTCGGCAGCGAAGGCGAGGTGCGCGAGAAATTCTGGCGCACGGCCAAGAAAGCCGCGCGGCATATTCCGTTCATGGAAGATGTCGTGGCCGCCTATTACTGCGCCATGGACAAGAACACGCCGCTGCGCGCCAAGGGCATCCTGATCGCCGCGCTCGGTTATTTCGTGCTGCCGATCGATCTCATTCCCGATTTCGTCGTCGGGCTTGGCTTCACCGACGACATCGCCGTGCTGACCGCCGCGATCACCGCCGTCAGCGCCCACATCACGCCCGCGCACCGGCAGGCCGCCAGGGACGCTATCGCCGACAGGAGCTGAACCGGCCCCCGGCACCGCACCATCTCCTGGACAGCGGCGTTCAGCGGCGGCGTAAAGTCAAACTCTTGCCGTTTTCGTGGCCTCCAAGTCGCCTAAGGGACGTCGCGCCACCCGCTCGCAAGGCGGCGGCGCGGGAATGGCGGCGGTTTCCTGGGGTGGATGTCCTTTTCTCTTGGGAAATTCACCGTTTGGTAACCCAGATTAAATCAAAATGAAGCGACGGCAGGACGCAAGGCGGCCCGCCTCCGCACCATTTGGAATACGGGAAAAACGATGCGCGGATTGATAGCTATAGTTTCGAGCCTGGTCCTGGCGGCTTCGGCAATGCCGGCGCTGGCCCAGCAGGCGACCAAGATCGGCCAGCACAATGCCTGGGGCACCTACAGCTACCAGGCTCAGGGCGGCAAGGTCTGCTACGTGCTGACCGTGCCGACCGACAAGCAGCCGCCGACGCTCGATCATGGCGACATGTTCTTCTTCGTCAGCCAACGCCCCGGCCAGCAGGTGTCCTACGAGCCCCAGTTCATCGCCGGCTACAATTTCCAGGAAGGCTCCAAGGCCACCGTCACCATCGACAAGAAGTCCTTCTCGATGTTCACCCGCGGCAAATCGGCCTGGGTCGAGAACGCCGCCGAGGAACCCGTGCTGATCGCCGCCATGAAGACCGGTTCCGACATGAAGGTGACGGCCAAGTCGGGCCGCGGCAATCCGACTTCCTACGTCTTCTCGCTCAAGGGCATCTCGGCCGCGCTTGCCTCCATCGCCAAGTGTAAATAAGCCGGGCCGAACCAGGCGAAACTCGTTTTTGAGATGCAAGGCCGGGCGTAAGTCCGGCCTTTTGCGTTTCAGCCCTGCGCTGGCGCTGTCTCCGCCCGCCGCCGCCGGATCGCCTCGGCGATGAAGACACGCGACAGCGCGTGGTAGAGCGGCTCGTGCGAGATCATGCGCGCCGTGCCGTAGCCCAGCATCGAGGCCAGCATCAGGGCGATGACATTGTCGTGGTTTCCGGTCATCTCCAGGATGATGACGAAGGCCGTCATCGGCGCCTGCACCACGCCGGCGAAGTAGCCCGCCATGCCGAGCAGCGCAGCAGCACCGGTGCTGGCGCCGAAGAGGAGGCCGAGCGAACTGCCTATGCCCGCGCCGACCGCCAGCGACGGCGCGAAGATGCCGCCCGGAATGCCCGACACCATAGACAGAAGACCCGCCAGGAATTTTTCGGCGAAGAAGAACCAAGGCAGCGGCGCGCCTTCCACCGCACCGCGCGCCTGGGCATAGCCGGTGCCGAAGGTCAGCCCGCCCGAGGCGATGCCGATCACCGCCACGGCAAGCCCGCAGATGGCGGCCACCAGCAGCGCGCGCCACAGCGGCTGCAGCGCGTTCCAGCGCCGGATCCGCCGCGTTATCTTCAAGGCCAGCAGCGAAAACAGCGCGCCGAACCCGCCGCCGATGATGCCGCAGCCAAGCACCAGCGGCCAGTCGGCGCCAAACGCGATCGTATCCTTGGAAACGCCGAAATAGGTGTAGTTGCCGAGCAGGCCGAGCGAAGCGATGCCGGCCAGGATCACCGCCGTCAGCACCAGCCCGTTGGTGCGCGCCTCATAGGTGCGGCCCATTTCCTCGATGGCAAAGACGATGCCGGCGAGCGGCGTGTTGAAGGCGGCGGCGATGCCGGCGGCAGAGCCGGCCAGGATGAGGCCCCGCGCCTGCGCCATGCCGCCCCAGCGCGCCGCCTGCAGCATCAGCGAGGCGCCGACCTGCACCGTCGGCCCCTCGCGGCCGATGGAGGCGCCGCAGAACAGGCCGACGACGGTCAGCGCGATCTTGCCCGCCGCAAGGCGCAGCGACAAAAGATGGTTGCGGTCTTCCTCATCCCTCAGATGCCGCGCGGCGATCGCCTGCGGAATGCCGCTGCCTTGCGAACCCGGAAAGAAGGCGTGCGCCAGCCACGCGCACAGCACGAAGCCGAGCGGCGTGATTGCAAGCGGCAGGTAGAAACGCCAGCCGCCGCCAGTGCCGGTCATGGCATGGAACAGCGCCTGCGCCTTGTCGGCCAGCACCGCGAACAGCACGCTGATGACGCCGATCGAAATGGCCCCGGCCCAGAACACCAGCCGCGGCTGCCAGACGCGCCGTGAGCCGAGCATCGCGCGCGAACGCCGCAGAAAGGGGTATTTTCGCGATTGAGGGGCCATGTCTGTCCTTTTTGGATAGGCAGTAGGCAGTAGGCAATAGGGGGACAAGGAAATTGGACATACCCTTCCCTATTCCCTATTCCCTACTCCCTATTCCCCTACCCCGGCATGACTCCGGCCTCAACCTGTGCTATGCGCCCGCCCAACATGTCCGGCACGATGGATGAAATCGGCCGCAAACCGCTTATATCTGTGCAACCATGACCCTTTCACTCGACCTCACCAACGAGGGTGCCCGCGACGCATTGCGCGCCCGCGCCATGACGGCCGAAAAGCCGTCGCTGATCGGCCTGACGCGCGCCGAACTGGCCGCCGCCCTCATCGACGCCGGCATCGTGCCGGAGCGCCAGGCCAGGATGCGCGCCCAGCAGCTCTGGCACTGGATGTATGTGCGCGGCGTCTCCGACTTTGCCGGCATGTTCAACATCTCCAAGGACCTGCGCGCCGAGCTCGACAAGCATTTCACCGTCGCACGGCCCGAGATCGTCGAGGAGCAGATTTCCGCCGACGGCACACGAAAGTGGCTTTTCCGCTTTCCGCCGCGCGGCGCCGGCCGTCCAGTCGAGATCGAGACCGTCTACATTCCCGAGGAAGGTCGCGGCACGCTCTGCATCTCCTCGCAGGTCGGCTGCACTCTGACCTGCTCGTTCTGCCACACCGGCACGCAGAAGCTGGTGCGCAACCTGACGGCGGAAGAGATTCTCGCCCAGTTGCTGACCGCGCGCGACCGGCTGGGCGATTTCCCCGACCGCGACACGCCCGACGGCGCCATCGTGCCGTCCGAGGGCCGCAAAGTGTCCAACATCGTCATGATGGGCATGGGCGAACCGCTCTATAATTTCGAGGCGGTGAAGAAGGCGCTGCTGATCGCTTCCGACGGCGACGGCCTGTCGCTGTCGAAGCGCCGCAGCACGCTCTCGACCTGCGGCGTGGTGCCGGAAATCGCCCGCACCGGCGAGGAGATCGGCGTCATGCTGGCGATCTCGCTGCATGCCACCAATGACGATCTGCGCGACCTCCTGGTGCCGATCAACAAGAAGTTCCCGCTCAAGGACCTGATCGCCGCCTGTAAGGCCTATCCGGGCCTTTCCAACGCCAAGCGCATCACCTTCGAATATGTGATGCTGAAGGACGTCAACGATTCCCTCGACGACGCCAGGGCGCTGATCAAGCTGTTGAAGGGCATTCCGGCCAAGATCAACCTGATCCCGTTCAACCCGTGGCCCGGCACCAACTACCAGTGCTCGGACTGGGAGACGATCGAGAAATTCGCCGACTACATCAACAATGCCGGCTATGCCTCGCCGATCCGCACGCCGCGCGGCCGCGACATCCTCGCCGCCTGCGGCCAGCTCAAGTCGGAATCGGAACGCATGCGCAAGGTCGACCGGCTGGCGCTGGAAGCCATGATGATCGCGGGGCACGGCGAGGCGTGATTTCCATCAGGCGGTTGGCTGCAAACCTGTTCTGCTATGTTTTGGCCGCCTGGGCGATGAGCCTGGTTTACATGGTCTCTGGCCGGCTGATCGGCGGGCACGGCCCGGCCTCGCTTTTGGGCATGGAGGGTCTGCGGATGATGGCGCTGCAGACCGTCATCCTCGCCCAGTACGCTGCCCTGCCGGCGATCCCCATGATTGTCGCGTCGCAGATGCTGGAGACGAAGCGGTGGCCCCATTTCGTCCTGGGTGGGATACTGGTCGGGATCTGCGTTTTCGCCCTGAGGGTTGCCTATCCCTTCGGGCAGAGCCCCGGCACGGCCCTGCTGGTACGCTCGATTGCCGCTGGCGGCGTCGCGGGATTTGTCTATTACTCGCTCGAGGGCAGGTTCACACAAGCATCCAGACAATCCGCATGAACCGTCTCATGGCCCGGTCGAAACGCTTCACCACGATAGCGGTCGGCTATGTCGCGGCCGTGCTGACCTCGATCCTGGTGCCGGTGCTGCTGATCGTGCTGCTGGAAGGCATCGAATATGGAAACTGGTCCATGCTCTTCACCTTCGACTGGCTGGGTTCCTTCCCGCTCGCCGTTCTGACGGTGATGGCCTGCGCGCTGCTGATCGTCGGCCCCGCAATCCTCATTGCCGAACGGCGTTCGCTGCGCGGCTGGTTCTATTTCGCCGTCACCGGCGCCGTCACCTCCATGGCCTTTGGCGTCCTGGTTCCAGGTTCGGCCGGCGGATTCGTCTTCAACCCGGGCTTTCTCGGCTTTCTGGCCACGGCGGGCACCGCTGCCGGCTGGGTCTACTGGCTACTGGCTGGCCGCAGTTCCGGTTCCCTCATGGACCGGGATCCGGAATGACCCGCTTCGTCGCATATATCGTGCGCTTCGCCATTATCCTGTTCGGCTATGCCGTCGCCGCGCTGGCGGCGAGCGCCTTCCTGAATGTGCTGTTCCTGGCCTCCAGCGGACTGATGGCACACGATCAGCCGCATGCCGTGCCGGCCTCGCTGATTTTCTCGGTCCCCTTCGTCGCCCTGTTCGTCGCCTATTTCGCCTTCCTGCCGTCGGTGGCCGTCATCCTGGTCGCCGAAATCCTCGGCCGGCGCGACTGGCTGTTCTACGCTCTGGCTGGCGCGGTGGTGGCGGGCGTCTTCCTCGGCCTTGTCGACCACGCCGATGACACGACCTTCGCGGTTACCAACACCAGCGCCATCATGGCGGTGATCGGCGGCGGCATGGTCGGCGGCATCTTTTACTGGTTCAGCGCCGGCCGCTGGGCCGGAAGCTGGTGGCGCAACGAACCGTGACCGACGGGCGCGAGCCGGTCTTCCCGGGTAAAAGTTCCGCCGGTCCAGCGACAATGACCGAATGGAAATGGCCTACTTCGCCTGGGCGGTCAGGATCTTGAGCGCGAAGGCGGAAAAGACGCCGGCGAAGAGATAGTCCACCACCCGCGTCACGCGCGGGCTTGCCTTCATCGCCGCCGAGAATTTCTCCGCCGCCAGCACCATCGGCGCCGTCACCGGGATCGACAGCACGATGAACATGGCGCCGAGGAAGAACAGCTTTCCCTGCGCGTGCGGATCATGCGCGGAGACGAACTGCGGCAGGAAGGTCATGAAGAACAGGATGATCTTGGGGTTGAGCAGGTTGACGCCCAACCCTGCCGCCCAGCTGCGGAACAGCGAAATCTGCGGGCCTGACTTCTTCTCCGGCGAAAACGCCGATCCCTTGGCGATCGCCTGCCAGGCGAGGAAGACGAGATAGCCGGCGCCGAAGATCTTCAGCACGAAGAAGGCCATGGGCGAAGCGACGATCAGCGCCGAGACGCCGACCACCACCAGCGTGGTGTGGATCAGCGTGCCGCACAGCGCACCCGCCATGGAGGCGAAGCCGGTCGCGCGCCCCTGGCTCAGCGTGCGCGACACGAACAGCGTCATGTCGGGCCCGGGCGTGATCGCCAGGATGACGGTGGCGATGGCGAACGGGATCAGCGTGGTTGTGTCGGGGATGAAGGGCATGAGTGGTTACCTGTTTTGGCGAGCCGGACCATTCTGCCATTCTCGCCGTTCGTCAATACCGTGCCGGTTTTCACCCATTCTTCACGACAGCAATACTCCCAGCAATAACGCCGTCATTGTATTTACCTATCACCAATTGCTTTGTACGCTTTCGCGGAGAGATGGCGATTTGGGGTGAATAGCCATGAAAAGCAGACTACGCAGATGGCTTGTTGCTGCCGCTTGGGTTTTACCGCTGCTTTTGATCCTTGCTTCAAAAGCATCCTATTCAGGGCCGGACACAAATTACCACCCCATCTGCAGCACGGCAGGTGAAGCGGGCTGCGTTCCATTTGCCGCCTATGTGCAGCACAGAGACAAATGCGCCGGTGGAAAGGCTGATCGGGATAGATGTTTTGGCGTCGGCAATGATGGCTGGGACACTCTTCGCATGGACGGCTGGAAGAACAACAGCAGCCTGGAGCCGCAGCCATTCGAATACGCAACCCTGGAGTATCTGTCCAACGGGCCACAGGCCGGTCAGCTTTTCGATACGCGGCAACTCGACGCAATCGTCGGGCGGTTGAATGAGCTGGTGACGCAGCGCAGGCCGATCATGCTCGTGATTTTCGCACATGGCTGGCACCATAACGCTTACGAAAACCACGATCCGGCCAAAGCGGACAACATCGAGGCAACAGGCGACCGACCCTACAACCAGAACCTCAATTTGCTGGCCTTCAAACATATTCTGGCCAAGACCAACTATGAACTCGGGGCGCAGGGAGAGCCTCCCCGCACGGTCTTTGGAATTTATATCGGTTGGAACGGCGGCCCGGCGAACAGCTATCTGAACGCTGCCAGGATCGGCCGCGCTGCCGACCGGATCGGCGCTTCCAACGATTTCGCGGCCGACATGGCGCGCATCAACGCCGCGGTCAACCCGTCACCCAGCTTGGTCACCCCTGTGCTCGCGATCGGCCACTCGTTCGGAGGCCGATTGCTGTCTCGCTACATGCTGAAGCTGGTCGAGCAGGCCCAGGGGCCGGTTCAGCCCTTTGGCCCGAGGAGCCTGGTCGCGACCATTAACCCGGCAATCGGTGCGGACGCGTTTGACGACTTGATGCGGGCAGGACACCAGGACGGCTCCGATCTGCCCTATTGGATCAATGTCACATCCGCCGACGACTGGGCCACTGGCACGGTGCTTCCCGTTGCCGCATCGCTCGGCCGGGCCGTCGGTTTCGAGATCGGCATCACCGACAAGGTTTTCGCCGCAAGCGCATACAGATCGATCGGACATTACAGCCCGTATCTGACGCACATACTGGAATTGCCTTACGTCCGAGCTGGCGAGAAATGCCAGGATGCCAATGGCTGCTTTGAATTTCAGGGCTGCTCGATCCCGAACAGTGAGAAGAAATGGCAGGCATATTTTGCAGCGCCTGGCCCAAGCACCCGGCAGACGCAGTGGTATCGGGTCGATGCCGTCAAACAGGAGAAAGTGTCACGGCTATTTTATCTCAACCCGAGCACGCAATGCGATTCCCGGTTCTACTTTGTGGACCTCAAGTCCGTTCCGTCGAAGTCGGATTATCCCGGAATGCCGAAATGGATGTGGAACATCCGAGCCGACAAGGAAGGCATCAACACGTCCGACGCGACCAATGACTGCCTTCCAACGGTCGATAACGGCCGAAAGGAATGTGACAAGAAGACCAGCGCGGCCGTGCATAACGCCTTCGTGCAGACCCGTTTCGTGCGCATGTTCCTCGAACTTGTGCTTGCCAAGTCGGGGACATGACGCGTCCGGAGATCCAGCCTACGCCGCCGACTGCTCCATCCCGGCCAATACAGGGGCGGCTGCCGTTGGCAGGATCTGGTCGATCGGCTTGGGCTTGCCCAGGAAATAGCCTTGCGCCTCGTTGCAGCCTTCGACCTGCAGGATGGTGAGCTGGACATGCGTTTCGACGCCTTCGGCGAGCACCGGAATGTCGAGGCTGCGGCCCAGCGTCAGCACCGCGCGGATGATCGCCTTGGCCTGCGGGCTGCGCTCGACATCGGCCATGAAGGAACGGTCGAGCTTGATCTTGTCGAAGGGGAACGAGCGCAGCGTGTCGAGCGAAGAATAGCCGGTGCCGAAATCGTCGATGGCGATGGTCACGCCCAGCGCCTTGATCTGGCGCAGCACATGCAGCGTGCGCACCTTGTCGGCGACGATGGTCGATTCGGTGAGTTCCAGTTCGAGCCGCTTCGGCGACAGGCCGGTTTCGACCAGGATCTGATGGATCAGCTTGGCGAGATCGGCATGGGCGAACTGCACCGGCGACAGGTTGACCGCGATCTTGTGCGCCTTGTCCCAGGACGCGGCCTGCCGGCAGGCGGTGCGCAGCACCCACTCGCCGATCGCCAGGATCGAGCCGTTCTCCTCGGCGATCGGAATGAACTCGGCGGGCGCGATCATGCCGTGCACCGGATGGGTCCAGCGCAGCAGCGCCTCGTAGCCGCAGGTGGCGCCTGTCGGAACCGAGGTCTGCACCTGGTAGTGGAGTGATAGCTCGCCGCGCTCGACGGCGCGGCGCAGGTCGGTGGCCAGCGCGCGCCGCGCCCGCGCCGTCTCGTCCATGGTCGATTCGTAGAAACAGACGGCCCGCGTCACATCGTTCTTTGCCCGGTACATGGCAAGATCTGCATTGCTGACCAGCCGCTCGCGGTCGGCGCCATCGCGCGGATAGACGGCAATGCCGATGCTGGCGCCCGTGACGATCTCGAAATCGTCGATCCGCAGCGGCTCGAACAACGACTTTTCCAGCCGTGAGACCAGTCCGAGCAGGTCGTTCTGGTCCTTGAAGCGCTTGATGGCGGCAAATTCGTCGCCGCCCAGCCGCGCGACGAACTCGCCGTCGCCGGTGAGCTTGGCCAGCCGGCGCGCCACGATCTTAAGCGCCTGGTCGCCGGCCGCATGCCCCCTGAGATCGTTGATCTCCTTGAAGCGGTCGAGATCGATGACGATGACGGCCGTCATCGTTTCCTGATCCTCGCTTGCCCGCTCGATCTCGTGGTCGAGCCGGTCGTTGAAGGAGACGCGGTTGGCAAGGCCGGTGAGCGCGTCGTTGAGGGCCAGATGCTGAAGCCGTTCGAAACTCTCCATCCGGCCGCGCTCGTCGATCAGGTAGCTGGCAAAGCCGGTGGCCGCGACAATGAGGCCGACGACGGCGACCGCCACGGCCATCGCTTCGAGGATATCGGGATTGGTGCCGGTGGTGATGAAGGACAATGGCGTCACCGCCACCGCGGTCATGCCCGTGAAATGCAACCCGACAATGGCGACCACCAGAAGGCCAATCGCCAGATATTGCGACCAGCCACGGGGCCGGCGCACCGCCTGGCCGATGGCCGCGCCTGCGAAGACCATGGAGATCAGCACGGAGGCCGCGACATAGACACCGTCCCACTCGACGATGCCGGCGACGTGATAGGCCATCATGCCGATATAATGCATGGCCGAAATGGCGAGACCGACGGCAGCCCCGCCCCATTCCGGCGCCACGCGCCGGCGCTTGTCCAGCGCCAGAGCGAAGCCGGCCCCGGTCCCGACCATGGCGATGACAAGGGATATCATGGTGAGCGCCGGATCGAAGGTGATCGGCGCGCCGGGCTGGTAGGCGAGCATGGCGATGAAATGCGTGCACCAGATCGAGGATCCGGCCGCGACCGCGGTGAGGAACAGCCATCCCCGCATCTGCAGGCCGACGGTTTTCCTGGCGCGGTCGAGAAGGCCGATCGTTACCCAGCAGCCGGTGACGCACATCAGCGCCGCCAGCAGGACGAGCCACAGATTATGCTCCGTGACGATACAAGATATGACGCGCATCAAGAACGGCCCAAGCCCGAGTGCGCCCGCGACGAACGGGCAAGGCTGCTTCGGCACGGATTGGCGGCCGCGTCAGCTCTGTCTTGCTGGTTTAGCCGCAGGGCATGAAAACTTGCTTAAATCCGAATGACAAATGCAGCCCATGATTGTGGCGGGTTGTTTCCCAAGCTGGATCACGGTGGCGATGCGACGCAACGTCGGCGTCTGGTGTATCGGAACCTTGCGCTGGATCAGCAGTCCGGCGCCGCGCATGCTTGCTCGCCGTGTCTATGAAACGCCGGGCGGCACCATCCTGAGCGCCGCGCACCGCGCCATCGCGCAGCCGCAAGGGTTGATGCCCGAGCGTCGAGTGTTCAAATGGCCAAAACCTCGCAGAAAAATACTGTTTGACCGTTCCATTACCTCGCTTAAGTTCAGCGGCGGCATGGGGGCTTTACAGTGAAAAATGGCATTTCTCTTCCGCTCGCGGCGGCGTTGACCTTGATTGCGTGCGGATCCTCGCATGCAGGCGCGAAACAAGCGCCCAAGGCTGATTTGGACAAGTGCATCGTCGCCGTTGCCGCTTGGGACATAACGCTCAAGCATCAGATGACCTCTTTCATGGGCATCTCAAAGGAGCGAATGCCTGGCCTGTTCTGCCAGCGTCTCGCGGAAGGGATTCGTAGCGGCCGGATCAGCTACTCTGACTTAAATAGTATTCAATACAACCTCCCGACCGAAATCTGGTTGGTCATCAAGGGCAAGTCAAAGGCGGCTGCGGCCGCGCAAGTCCCCGTGCCACGGCCGTCCAAGTTCCGTTATTGCACCGGCATTGATGGCGCCTTCCAGATTCCCGCTTCCCAAAACTGTCCGTTGAGCGGCTACGCGCATTATTGATTGTGATGTGACGGTAGCGAAGCTTGTCAGTCGGGTTCTGACTCCGCTCCAAAACGAAAAAGCCCGGCGCGTAGCCGGGCTCTTCCTGTCAAAATAGAAGGCTCGATCAGTCGGCGTCTATCGCCGTGGCGATGCGGGCGATGGCCTGCTGGTAGACGTTGGCCGCGTTCCAGCCGGCGATCGCGCCCATATTCTGCTGCGCGCTGGCGCCGGCCCGCCAGCCATGGCCCTTGAGGAAGTTAGCGGTCGAAGCCAGAGCTGTCGCCTTGTCGCGCAGATTGCCGTTGCCCACGCCGTATTTCAGGACGTTTCCGGGCAGGAACTGGGTGTGGCCGATCTCGCCGTGCATGGCGCCTACCGAAGAAGACGTCAGCGCGCCGCGATCGACCAGTTTCAGGGCCGCGATGGCGTGCGGGTGGAAATAGTCGGGACGGCGGCAATCATAGGCAAGCGTCACGATGGCCGAGACCGTGTTCTGGTTGCCCATCGAGGCGCCGAAGCCGGTTTCCATGCCCCAGATGGCCAGCAGCACGCCCGGCGACACGCCGTAATTGCTTTCGATCTGGCTGAACAACGCCGCGTTCGACTTCTTCAGCGAGCGGCCCTTGGAAATGATCGCCGACGCGCCGCGACGCTTCATGAAATCTTCCACCGAACCGCTGAACGCCTTGTGGATGGCGCGGTCGGCGGCGATCGTCCTTGTCGCGTAGGTCGCGCCGGCCAGGGCGGCGAGGCCCCTCGACCCGACACCTTCGGCCTTGGCGTCGGCGGCGAATTCCTGCTTCCAGGCGTCAAAGCCCGCGCCGGTCTTGCCGCAGCTGCCTGCGGCTTGCGCGCCCGTCGCCAGCCCAAGCACCGCCACGACGGCTGCCGCTAAAATCCTACCCTTGGCAAGAAATGCCATGTTGTTCTCCTGAGTTGCCTGATTCACGTCCCTGACGGCGAATTTGCCAGCGAAACACGCTCTTGTCACTGTCCCCCGCGCCAAGCTGGCCATTGAGCGGGAATTTGCCTACGATCAAGTGATTATTGTGGCAAACGAGGCAAGGCCCGGCTCGATCAATCCGCCGTGTTGCCGATCGACGTCACCGTGGGGAACGACATCAGGGGACCGGCGTTTTCGGGGGCGACGTCCTTTCCCACAGCGCCGATGGTTCGAAACCGACATGAAGCTCTTCGATTGCCCGAACTGCGGCCACCGCCTCTACTTCGAGAACGCGCAGTGCCTGAACTGTTCCAGCCTCGTATTATATGACCCCGACCATGCCCGCTTCGCGCTGTCGGGAGCGGACGGCGTCCTGGCGTGCACCAATGCCGATGAATGCGCCTGCAACTGGATGGCTGAGCCGGGGCGGGCTTTCTGCCGCGCCTGCGCGCTGAACCAGTTGATCCCCGATCTCTCCGTCGACGGCAACCGTCGGCGCTGGATCCGCGTCGAGGCGGCGAAGAAACGCGCCATCTATTCGCTGCTCGCCTTCGGCCTGCCGGTTTTGCCCAAGCAAAACACCACAGATGAGACCGGCCTGGCCTTCGACTTCCTTGCCGACCCGATCGGCGGCGGCCCGGGCGGCGAGCGCATCCTGACCGGCCACGACAATGGCCTGATTACGCTCAACGTCGCCGAGGCCGACTCTGCCGAGCGCGAGAAACGCCGCGTCGAGATGGGCGAGAACTATCGCACCCTGCTCGGTCATTTCCGCCATGAGCTCGGCCACTATTACTGGGACCGGCTGATCCGCGACGATCCCGACAGGCTTGCGGCCTTCCGCGCCTTGTTCGGCGACGAGCGCGCCGATTACGAGCAGGCGCTGAAGACCTACTATGCCAATGGCGCCGCGCCCGACTGGCAGCAGAACCACATCTCCGCCTATGCCACCTCGCACCCGTGGGAAGACTGGGCCGAGACCTGGGCCCATCACCTGCACATCACCGACACGCTGGAGATGGTCCACGCGCTGAACTTCCCGCTCGGCCGGCTGGAGACGGTGGATGTCGACGACATCCCCCGGGGCGACACGGGGGGCGAACTTCAGGCCGCGCCTTGCGAACCGGCGAACACGCCCGAACCGTTCGGAAAAATCCTTGCCCGCTGGCTGGTGTTGTCGGAGGCGTCCAATTCGATCAACCGCTGCATGGGCCTGCCCGACCTCTATCCCTTCGTCATTTCCGACGTAACGGCGGGCAAGCTCGCCTTCGTGCACGATCTGTTGACGAGACCACGCTAGAACAATTCCAGGAAAAGTGTGAAACGGTTTTCCGTCCGGAATTGCGAAAAACAAAGGGTTAGAGCTATTCGGCGATTCCATGAAACGCTGAATGGCTCTAAGGGTGCCGGCGAACCGATGGATTGAGCCGGGAGCCCGCGTGACGATCGACGACGACGCCTTCGAACGCTATCGGCGCTCGCCCAATTCCAGAACCACCTTGCCGCGCCTGCTCCTGGGAACGCTGATCGTCGTCGTGTTCTGGGCGCTTACGACCGCGATCGTGCTGTTCGGCGGCACCTATGTCTATTTCGCCTGGCAGGAAGCGGCGGCCTCGCCATACGCCATGCAAGGCTTCCTCGCCTCGCCGGTCGGCATCCTCAGCGCGCTCGCTTCTTTCGCCGGCATCTGGATCGGTCTGTGGATTGCCATGCGCTGGGTACATGGCGAGCCGTTGTCAGCACTGCTCGGCGTCAGCCGGCGTGTGTCGTGGCCGGATTTCCTCAAAGGGCTGGCCGCGGTGCTGATCACCTCGATCGTCTCGGAAATCCTGCTCTATGCGCTGCAGCCGGGGATCGAGCGCGGCACGATCAGCCTGTCATCCTGGCTGCTGTTTCTGATCCCGATCGTCGCGCTCACCTTTTTGCAGACATCGTCGGAGGAGGTGCTGTTTCGCGGCTACCTGCTGCGTGGCCTGGCCAGCCGGTTCAGGAGCCCGGTCATCTGGGCGCTGCTGCCCGGCCTGCTGTTCACCTCGCTACACTGGAGCACCAGTTCGAGCGCCGCCATCAACGCCTGCGTGCTCGCCTCGATCGCCGCCTTCACGCTGCTTCTGACCCTCGTGGTTTATGCCACCGGCAATCTCGGCGCCGCGCTTGGCGCCCATCTCGGCAACAATCTGACCGGCTTTCTGATCATCTCGCATCAGGAGAGCTACAATTCCTTCGCCCTGTTCATCGCCAAGCCTTTGGAAGGGCCGGGCTGGACGAGCTGGGATGCGGTGCTCATCGCCCTGATCGGCATCGGCTGCAGCCTGTTGACGATCGTGCTGCTGCTGCACCCGCGCTCGCCGTTGAAGATCGGCGGACAGCGCGGCGATGCCTGATCGCGGCCAGCGGCGCGGGCTCTGTTTGGCCCTTGCCTTGACTCTTGCGCCGATTTCCTGTCTACACGCCTCGAATTCCGCGACGAGTATCCCTCCGAGCAAGCCGACCAGGACGCCAAAGCCTCTTTGAGGCTGGTGCTGTAAATCGATCCTGGAGGCCAACACCCGGCAGCGCTGTGCGCCCCCGGGTGCTTTTTGGTTTTGGCTTTTGCTTGGCGACTTGGCGCGAACGCATTACTTCTCCGGCACCATCCGTGTCAGGGAAAAGGACAAAGAATGTTTGAATCGCTGCAGGAGCGTCTTGGCTCCATCCTGAACGGCCTGACCGGCCGCGGCGCGCTGTCGGAGGCGGATGTCTCGGCGGCGCTGCGCGAGGTTCGCCGTGCGCTGCTCGAAGCCGACGTCGCGCTCGAAGTGGTGCGTTCCTTCACCGACAAGGTGCGCGAGAAGGCTGTCGGCGCCGCCGTACTGAAGTCGATCAAGCCCGGCCAGATGGTCGTCAAGATCGTCCATGACGAACTGGTCGACATGCTGGGCGCCGAAGGCGTCGCTGTCGATCTCAACGCACCCGCGCCCGTCGTAGTGATGATGGTCGGCCTGCAGGGCTCCGGCAAGACGACGACCTCGGCCAAGATCGCCAAGCGGCTGACCGAGCGCCAGAACAAGAAGGTTCTGATGGCCTCGCTCGACACGCGGCGCCCCGCCGCGCAGGAGCAGTTGCGCCAGCTCGGCGAGCAGACCAAGGTCGCCACGCTGCCCATCATCGCGGGCCAGAGCCCGGTCGATATCGCCAAGCGCGCCGTGCAGGCCGCCAAGCTCGGCGGCCATGACGTCGTCATCCTCGACACTGCCGGCCGCACCCATATCGACGAGCCGCTGATGGTCGAGATGGCCGACATCAAGAAGGTGTCGAGCCCGCACGAAATCCTGCTGGTCGCCGATTCGCTGACCGGTCAGGACGCCGTCAACCTGGCGAAAAGCTTCGACGAGCGCGTCGGCATCACCGGCCTGGTGCTGACCCGCATGGACGGCGACGGCCGTGGCGGTGCGGCGCTTTCCATGCGCGCGGTGACCGGCAAGCCGATCAAGCTCATCGGCACCGGCGAAAAGATGGACGGGCTGGAGGAATTCCACCCCAAGCGCATCGCCGACCGCATCCTGGGCATGGGCGACATTGTCAGCCTGGTCGAGAAGGCCGCCGAGAATATCGACGCCGAGCAGGCGGCAGCGATGGCCAAGAAGATGCAGTCGGGCAAGTTCGACCTGAACGACCTTGCCCAGCAGCTTCAGCAGATGTCGAAAATGGGCGGCATGGGCGGCATCATGGGCATGATGCCGGGCATGGGCAAGATGAAGGACCAGATGGCGGCCGCCGGCCTCGACGACAAGATGTTCGGCCGCCAGCTCGCCATCATCTCCTCGATGACCAAGGCCGAGCGCGCCAATCCCGACATTCTGAAGCATTCGCGCAAGAAGCGCATCGCCGCCGGTTCCGGCACCGACGCCGCCGAGATCAACAAGCTCCTGAAGATGCATCGTGGCATGGCCGACATGATGAAGGCGATGGGCGGCAAGGGCAAAGGCGGCGGCCTCATGCGCGGCATGATGGGCGGCCTCGCCTCGAAGATGGGCCTCGGTGGCATGATGCCAGGCGGCCCCGGGGGCATGATGGGCGGCGGCATGCCTGATCTGTCGAAAATGGACCCCAAGCAGCTCGAAGCCCTGCAGAAGCAGGCGCAGGCCGCGGGTCTGGGCGGCATGAAGGGCTTGCCCGGCGGCGGCGGGCTGCCCGGCCTGCCCGGCGGCATGAAACTTCCGGGGCTTCCCGGCCTGGGTGGCGGCGGACTGCCCGGCCTTGGCAAGAAGAAGTGAGACACGCATGAACGAAGAAAAGGACATGGCGGACGCCCGCACCATCCTGGCCGGCTACCGCGCTTCGATCGACAACATCGACGCCGCGCTGATCCACATGCTGGCCGAGCGCTTCCGCTGCACCAAGGCTGTGGGCGTGCTGAAGGCCGAACACGGCCTGCCGCCTGCCGATCCGGCGCGCGAGCAGCAGCAGATCGCCCGCCTTCGCCAGTTGGCCAAGGACGCGCATCTCGACCCCGATTTCGCGGAGAAGTTTTTGAACTTCGTCGTCCGCGAAGTGATCCGCCACCACGAACAGATCGCCGCTGCCAACGGCGTGACGAAAACCGGTTGAGACCCAACCGACATCAATCAACGAAATCAGAGCTTTTAGGAGAAATAGAATGGCACTGAAGATCAGACTGGCCCGTGCGGGCTCGAAGAAGCGTCCCTACTACCACGTCGTCGTCGCCGACGCCCGTTCGCCGCGCGACGGCCGCTTCATCGAAGCGCTCGGTTCGTGGAACCCGCTGCTGCCGAAGGACGGCGAGCGCGTCAAGGTCGACGCCGACCGCGTCAAGCATTGGCTGTCGCACGGCGCCCAGCCGACCGACCGCGTGCTGCGCTTCCTCGACGAGGCCGGCCTTGCCAAGCGCGATGCCCGCTCCAACCCGAAGAAGGCCGAGCCGGGCAAGAAGGCGCAGGAACGCGCCGCCCTGCTGAAGAAGGCGCAGGACGACGCGGCCGCCGCCGTTGCGGCCGCTGCCGCCGCACCTGCCGAGGAAGCCGCCACGGCGGAGTAATCGCTTCCATCCTTTTCGGAAACAGAACGGCGGGCCAATGCCCGCCGTTTTGCTTTTCGGCCCCCGTCACCGCTTGCAGCATGATGCGGAAAATCGCGGAACGGTTTCGCGACCCGAAATTGCGTTGGAACGAAAAGATAAAGCATTGTCGGCGTTCCGTTTTCGCCGGAAATGCCCTAGGGATCGAGCCGTTGATTTCCAATTGTCCGAGGAGAGTGAATCTTGAAGTCGGTTCTGGTTATGGCCGTCACGGCCTTGGCGGCCTTTTGCCTTGACCTGCCAGCCCAAGCGGCCGGTTTTGAAAACGTCGTGGTTTCCGCGACGAAGGGCGGGGAGGCGCAAAGCAATTTCCCTATCGACACACCGGTCATTTATGTGTCGGCTGATCTGGTCGACATACCGTCCGCGTCGACGATTACATTCTCGTGGGTCTCGGTCGATTCCCATGGCGTCGCGCCGGCCAACTATACGATCGACAAGGTCGACCTCGATGTCGGATCGAACACTGAGGCGGATTCGCAGCTCACCAAACCCACGGCGGGATGGCCGGCCGGCACCTATCGTATCGATCTGGCTATCGATGGAACCGTTGCCGAATCGGTGCCCTTCAGCATTCCCTGAACGGCGGGCCCATGCCTAGGCGGCAACGGCCGGCTGGCAGGCTTTTAGCCATATAGAGGAGTTCCTTTAGGAACAGTCTTTCCGCATGGAAACGGCGGGCACTGGCCCGCCGCTATTGCTGGTCCCGTCCGCTGCTCAATAGCCGCGCGGACAGCGATCGGTGTAGACGTTGCCGTAACGGTCGCGATACCGGCATTGGCCGCGCTCGCTCGCCCGGCCGATCAAAGCGCCGGCGACCGCGCCAACAGCGCCGCCCACCACCGCGCCCTGGACCGGATCTCCGGCCACGGCCGCCCCGATCGCGGCACCGCCAAGGCCGCCAACGGCAGCACCTTTTTCCGTTTGCGAGCACGCGCCCAGCGCCGTCGCCAACACCAGAATGGTCATGATTTTCTTCATCTTTGTTCCTCTCACACGGGGATCGTCTTCCTTGCCGCCGAGTCCTTAACTCTCAGGCGGCTAATTTGATCCCGAGGAAAATGATGACCGTGACGCCGCCTGCTCCGACAAGCCTTGGCGTCCCGCGCCGGTCACGCCTCGGTGAGGCGCTTCAGATTGGCGAGACCGGTCTCGAAATCCCGGCCGATCAGCCTGTCGAAATTCATGAACAGGCCCATCAGCTTGGCGATGATGGGCCGGCTGCCGCGCATTGCCCATGAAACGGCGGTGCCGTCGCCCGACGGCGTCAGGGTGAAGTCGACGCTGTTGTTGGCCCGGAACGGCTTTTCGAAATCGAGCTTGAGCGCCACCAGCGACGACGGCACCGACTTGACGATCTCCATGCGTCCCTTGCCGGCCGTGCCATTGCCTTCCCAGGCATAGGCGGCGCCCTTGCCGCTTTCGGCGCCGGACAGCGTGCGCTGCATGTTGGGATCGAGTTTTTCGTAAGGCGACCATTCGGGCCAGCGCCTGAAGTCGTTGATCAGCGGGAAGATGGCTTCCGGCAGGGCCTTGATTGTAGCCGTGCGGGTGGTGACGAAATCATCGGGCCGCGTCGCGGCGTAGATGAGGATGGCGGCGATGATGACGATCAGGATGATGAGGATGGTGCTGAACATTTTTCTCTCCCTCGAGAACAATTCCAGGAAAAGCGCACAGCACTTTCCCCGAGGGAACTGCGTAAGAATGAAACCTTATCGGCTGAACGGGATCAGGGCGCGCACCCTGGGATCGCGCAGATACAGGCCGCCCCACAGGATGATGCCGAGATAGACGCCGAACAGCGTGTGCGAAAACAGCGGATTGCCGATCCGCGCATTGGTGGCGATGGCGCCGCCCATATAGGCGGTGAGCAGGATGGCGCCCAGCACCGAGGTGCGCGGCAGTGCATAGAGTGCCGTCGCGATCAGGCCGACGATGCCCAGCATGCGCGCCACGCCGGCATCGGCCGGCCAGCCGAGCGGCACCATGGTCTGCGTCACGACGTCGAGCGGCGGCAGCTTGATGGCGCCGTCGAAGATCATGAACAGGATGATGAGGCCGCTGAGCACGCGGCCGGTCCACAGGGCGCCCGGCGAGATGGGCGTGGCTTCGGAAATGGTCATTGTGTCCCTCCAAATGGTTCGCCCCGTTCATCGGGGGTCAAACCAAGGACGTACGATGAAGCAGCAATCCTACAGGGGTGCGTGGTTTCCAGCGAAAGCCGCAAAATGCCACGGCCTTACGAGAAGTAAAACTTCTCCGCCGGCAGCATTTTCGGCGGCGTCTCGCCCAGCGCCTCGAACACCGAGATCTCGCAGACGCGGCACAGGCCGTCGAGCGCGAGGTCGTTGGCCTCGGTGCCGAACGGATCCTCGAGCTCTTCCGAAAGCGCATCGAGGCCGAAGAACGTATAGGCGATCAGCGCCGTGAACAGCGGCGTCGCCCAGCCGGTGGTCGAGATCAGCCCGATCGGCAGCAGCAGGCAGACTATATAGGCCGTGCGATGCACCAGCAGTGTGTAGGCGAAAGGCAGCGGCGTGCCGGCGATCCGCTCGCAGCCGGCTTGAATAGCTGTAATCGCCGCCAGCCTCTCATCCAGGATGCGGAAGCCGATCGGATCGACATCGCCGATGCGGCGTTGGGCATTGGCGCGGCGGCCCATGCGCCTGACCATCTCGTCGGCCGGGTTGGCGAAACCTGCCGCCGTATCCGCCTCGGCGGCGATGAAGGAGCGGGCGTCTTCCCTGCTGTCGATCTTGCGCAACTGCCCGCGCAGGAAATGGCAGAAGGCAAGCGCCTCCATGAGCAGCGCGCGCTGTTCGCCCCGATCGTCGATGAGACTGGTCGTGGCGCGCGCCAGGTTGCGGATCTCGAAGACCAGCGCGCCCCACAGCTTGCGCGCCTCCCACCAGCGGTCATAGGCGGCGTTGTTGCGGAACGAGAGATAGATCGACAGGGTAACGCCGACTAGGCCGAAGGGCGTGATGTTGAAGACGCCGAGATCGAGCTGGAACCATCGCGCCAGGGCAAGGATCACGGCCGAATAGATGGCGAAGCCGATGATCTGCGGCAGGATGCGCGGCACCACGGAACCGCGCATGATGAAGAACAGCTGCAGGAAGGTGGGGCGCGGACGGACGATCATTCGGCAAGCCTTCGCGGACCGGATGTGGTCCATGATCTCTCTAATGTGCGGGATGGCGGGCCGGCAAGCTCAACCGCCAGCGACAGGGCCATGTCGCGAGAGCGCGGGCTATCGGCTTTCGCCCGCGGCCGGTATTGAGGAGCGGGCGACCCCATACATCAGGAGAGACGAAGAATGGCCGGCGAGACCGATCTGAAGACCCTGTTGGCTTCAATGACGCCGGAACTGCTCGCCGGCACTTACGTCTTCGCGACGCTGGCGCCCGAAGCCCGCCAGCCGGAAGGCATCGATGCCATCATGGTCTTCCGCGAGCGCGAGGGCACGACGCTGATCGTGACCGAGGAAGCTGCCGGCGCCCCGGGGCTGACCTCCGCTTTCCGCTGCCGCATGATCACGCTGAACATTCATTCGTCGCTGGAAGCCGTCGGCTTCCTGGCCGCGATCACCACCCGACTGGCAACGGCCGGCATGGGCGTCAATCCGGTCTCGGCCTTCTATCACGATCATCTGTTCGTGCCGGCCGACCGGGCGGAGGAGGCGATAAGGTTGCTGCGAGAACTGGCGGCGGAGAATCGAACATAGGGCAGCGCCGCCCCTCATCCGCCCTTCGGGCACCTTCTCCCCGTAAACGGCAGGGCAATCGCATATGGTTTTTTACGAAGATCGACCCCCACCCTTAATCCCTCCCCACAAGGGGG
>NZ_JAFKIC010000373.1 GCF_017306585.1 Mesorhizobium sp.
ACAAGGGGAGAAGGGAAAGAGGCGCACCCCACCGATCACAAACCGGTGAGCATGTAACGAGGCGTCGGCCTGCCGCGAAGGAGGGATCATGGACCCCTTCCCGCAGCGGAGAAAGCCGATGACCGGACCGACAGCCAGACGCAGCGCCCTGTTCGCCGCCTTGATGACGCTCGCGGCTACCGCCACCGCAAGCGCCCAGCCGCTGACCGTGGTCGAACTGTTCACCAGCCAGGGCTGCTCGTCCTGCCCGCCGGCCAATGCCAACCTCATCAAGGTCAAGGACCAGCCCGGCGTGCTGGCGTTGTCCTTCAACGTCACCTACTGGGATTATCTCGGCTGGAAGGACACGTTCGGAAAGCAGGAATTCACCCAGCGCCAGGTCACCTACGAACCGCCGCTCGGCCATGACGGGCCGTTCACGCCGCAAGTGGTGGTCAATGGCCATGCCGACGCGGTCGGCGCGGCGCCCGGCGAGATCGAACATCTGATCGCCACGGCGGGCAGGACCGGCGGCCCGTCGCTGTCGCTCGACGGCGGCAAGGTCTCGGTCGGCGCCGGCAGCGCGCCCGGCGGCAAGGCCGATGTCTGGCTGGTGCGCTATGCCAGGGGCGTCGTCCAGGTGCCGGTGGCACGCGGCGAAAACACCGGCCGCACCTTGCCGCACGCCAATGTCGTGCACGCGCTGCAAAAGCTCGGCAGCTGGAGTGGCGAGGCCACCGCCTACACGCTGCCTGCTGCGGCGGGCGGCCTCAGCACCGCCATTCTCGTCCAGTCCCCCGGTGGCGGCCCGATCCTCGCCGCGGCGACGAACTAGCCGACAGGCTTCGGCTGACATCGCGCAACGCCGTGATCGCGGCGGGGCGACGTGCCGACGACAAATCATCAACACCCAGACTACCAACCCAAGGAGACCATCATGACCGTTCTTTCCCGCCTGACCCTGCCCGCTCTCGCGCTCGCTCTGGCCTCGACCGCGCTGCTGGCCGGCGGCATCGCCCGCGCCGACGACGCCACCAATGCGATGAAGCCAGCCGCCAACGCCATGAAGCCGGCGGCCGACGCCATGAAGCCGGCCACCGATGCGATGAAGCCGGCCGACCCGATGGCCACCAACGCCATGAAGCCCGCCGCCAATGCGATGAAGCCGGCGGCGGACGCCATAAAGCCTGCCGCCGATGCCATGAAGCCGGCGGACACCACCGCCAACTAGGCCTGACGGCCTATGCCGCACGCGAATGTGAGGCGGCGGCGCAACTCATGCGTCGCGCCGCCGTAACTGATCCAATAGACTGATCCCCAAGGCCACTGATCCACGGGGCAAGCCACGAGGAGTGCAACCATGACCGATATCAGGACTGCCAACCGTTCCATTGGTTTCGTCAGGGGCGCGCTCGCCACGCTGGCCCTGGCCGCCGCCGGCGCCGCCTTCTGGATGACACCGGCCGTCTCGGCCGAGGACGCGGTAAAAATCCCGCCGCCGGCGGTGGACGAGAAGGCGGCCGGCGGCAGCGAGACGGCGATCTTCGCCGGCGGCTGCTTCTGGGGCGTGCAGGGCGTGTTCCAGCACGTCAAGGGCGTCACCCGCGCCGTTTCCGGCTATACGGGCGGCGCCAAGGACGACGCCGTCTACGAGACGGTGGGCACCGGCCGCACCGGCCATGCCGAATCCGTCGAGATCACCTATGACCCCTCGAAGGTGACCTATGGCCAATTGCTGCAGGTCTATTTCTCGGTCGCTCACAACCCGACGCAGCTGAACTATCAGGGTCCGGACTCCGGCACTCAGTACCGCTCGACGATCTTCGCCGAAAGCGACGCCCAGAAGAAGATCGCGCAGGACTACATTGCCCAGCTCGACAAGGCCAGGCTGTTCGGCGCGCCGATCGTCACCACGATCGAGACCGGCAAGACCTTCTACCCGGCCGAAAACTATCATCAGGACTTCCTGACGCTGAACCCGACCTATCCCTACATCGTCTACAACGACCTGCCCAAGGTCGCGAACCTGAAGCAGCTGTTCCCGGCGCTGTACAGCGACAAGCCGGTGCTGGTGCTGTCGGCCAGCAATTGAGCGGTATAATCTCCCCCCTCGAGGGGGAGATGTCGCCGCAGGCGACAGAGGGGGTCCGCTCGCGTGGAGCGCTAGCCTCCATCCGCCGCAAGGAGGTCGCCCCCGGTCGAACCGACCCCCTCTGGCCTGCCGGCCATCTCCCCCTCAAGGGGGGAGAT
>NZ_JAFKIC010000153.1 GCF_017306585.1 Mesorhizobium sp.
CATTTAAGACGCCGGACACGATCAAAAATGCGAGCCAGCCCCGAGCCAGCCAGCATGAAACCTGGACTTTGGAGTTGGGGCATGGGGTTGGTGAATTGGGAACGGCGCGGCCGGCCGGCGGCGGGCGTGGCGGTTTTGTTGGCAGGCGTGGCGGGGATCGCCCTGTCGGCGCAATCAGCCAGCGCCCAGCAGTCAACGCAGCCTGCGGGTCAACAGACCGATCAATCAAAAAAGGCCGAGCAGGAGAAGGCGGCGCCGGCTGGCGCGACTTTGCTCGACAAGATCCTCGTGCTGAGCCGCATCGGCGAGACGGCGATCCAGTCCCTGGCTTCGGCCAGCCATCTCGACCAGGAGCAGCTCGACCGCCGCATGGCGACG
This sequence comes from Mesorhizobium sp., assembly GCF_017306585.1. Taxonomy (GTDB): domain Bacteria; phylum Pseudomonadota; class Alphaproteobacteria; order Rhizobiales; family Rhizobiaceae; genus Mesorhizobium. The sequence goes on from NZ_JAFKIC010000153.1 coordinate 379, forward strand.
ACGCCCAATGAGATGCTGTTCGGCGTGCCCGGCGTCGCGGCACAGGCCGACGCAAGGCGCGTCAGCACCAGCGTCAACATCCGTGGCCTGCAGGATTTCGGCCGCGTAGCCGTCATCGTCGACGGCGCGCGCCAGGATTTCCAGCGCTCCGACCATGGCACGCAGTCGACCTTCTACATCGACCCCGAACTCATCAAATCCGTCGACGTGATTCGCGGCCCTGTCGCCAACACTTATGGCTCCGGCGCCATCGGCGGTGTCGTCTTCTTCGACACCAAGGACGCAGCCGACTTCCTCAAGACGGAAGAGACATGGGGCGCCTCGGTAACCGGTCGCTACGAAAGCAACGGCAAGGGCTGGACCACCAGCGCCACCGGCGCCTACCGCCTCAATGAGAACTGGGATGTGCTCGGCAACATCGTCTATCGCGACTATGGCGACTACAAGGATGGCGGCGGCGATACCGTCAAGGGCACCGGCTTCGACGTGCTGAGCGGCATGCTCAAGACCAGCATCCGCCCGACCGAGAACAGCGAACTGAAACTCGGCTGGGTCGGCTCAAGCGACGGCTGGAACGAGATAAGCCGAGGCGTGCCGGCGAATGATGTCGACCTGAAGTCGAACGCCTTCACCGCTCGCTACAACATTACGGATGAGAACAAGAGCTGGCTCGATCTGCACATCAATGCCTCCTACAACAAGACTAATCTCGATTTGACAACGCTTGTACCGCAGCCCCGGTATAACCCTTCGACAGGTCAAGCGATAATCCTGCCAGCGGGCTCGCAATCCAACTTCGATATCGGCACCACCGGGATCGACATCTGGAACACATCGAGATTCGAAACCGGCGCGGTGGCGCACGAATTGACCTATGGCGGCGATTGGGTCGGAGACGACGTCAAGACGGACGGCTCGACTGGCGGCGATAGCTTCTACACGCCCTCAGGCAAACGCAATGTCTCGGGTGCCTATATCCAGGACAAGCTGACCTGGGACTGGCTCGAAGTCATAAGCGGCTTGCGCTATGACAGCTACAGCCTCAAGGACAGCACGCATGAAACCTCAGGCGACCGTTTGTCGCCGCGCATAACCGTCGGTGTCTCGCCATTCCAAAGCGCTGGCCTTGATGGACTGCAATTCTATGGCACCTATGCCGAGGGCTATCGCTCTCCGTCGCTGACCGAGACGCTGATCAGCGGACTGCATCCAGCCGGCGTCACCTTCCCGTTCCTGCCCAATCCAAACTTGAGGCCTGAGACCGGCAAGACGACAGAATTCGGCGTCAACTACAAACAGAACGACATCCTGGAGCCAGGCGATGCTTTCCGGTTGAAGGCTGCCTACTTCCACAATGACGTCGATGACTACATTGGCTTGAATGACGAAGTCGCGATCGGCACCAATGGCTGCCGCTTCATTCCCGGCCTGCCGATAATCGGTACGCCAGGCGGATACTACATCCCTGCCTGCGCCCAGTATCAGAATTTTGCCAATGCGAAGATACAAGGCTTTGAGCTGGAGGGCGTCTATGAGGCTGGCTGGGGCTATGCCGGCCTGTCGGCATCGATCATCAACGGCCACACAACATCCTACGAGGGTGTTCGCGCCGATCTCAGCACCATCCCCTCCTCGCAGGTCACGGCACAACTCGGCTTGCGCTTCCTCGAGGACAAGCTGACGGTCGGCGGCGAGGTGCAGTACAATGGCAAGCCGAAAGGCAATCCGATTGCCGACGACTATACGCTGGTCAATGCCTTCGTCAGCTATCAGGCGACCGAGAACTTCAAGATTGATTTCCGCGCCGACAATCTGTTCGATGTCAAATACGCCAATCCGCTCAACGTTGTTCCGGCGACCAATCCGTCCGCGCAACCGACCTTCGCGGCCTATGAGCCCGGCATAACGTTGAAGCTGGCGGCAACCATGCGCTTTGGAGGCTGATACCCATGACGAGCTTGACGACATCCCTTCGTCTGCTGACCTCGACGCTGGCGATATCGCTTGCGACGGTTCCGGCGTGGGCTGAACAGTCCGCGCCGGTCCTGACCCTCGAACTCAACGCCGCGCAGCCCTCCGACAAGGGCTGCCGGCTGACCTTCCTGGTCAACAACAATCTCGGCGCCGACCTTTCCAAGGCGGCATTCGAGATCGCCCTGTTCAACGAGGCCGGCGTCGTCGACCGGCTGACCGTGCTCGACTTCAAGGACCTGCCGGCGGGCAAGACCAAGGTGACGCGCTTTGATCTCGCCGGCACCGACTGCGCCAAGGTCAGCCGCGTGCTGATCAACAGCGCGACCGAGTGCACGGGCACAGGCGTGGAGCCGGCGGCCTGCATGCGCAAGCTCAAGACAGACACCAAGACCGGCATCGCTTTCGGCGTCTGAGCCGTTGGGGATGCGTGCCGCATTCGCTGGAAATGCCGTGGCCTGTCTGCCGGCCGGCACCGGCATTTCGCCGTTTGGGGCAATCGATCTTGATTTGACTTTTGCCCGCCGGTCGCGGCAGTTTCCGGCCCGCGACATGCAGGAAATCAGTCCCCTCACCGACGCCGGCGACGAACTGGCGATAGCGCCGGCAGAGCCGCTTGCACCCGCGACGGTCGCGCGCAACGGGAAATGGCCCGCCGCCTTCGTTGCCTCATGCCTGCTCCATGGCGCGGCCGCCGCGTTCTTCCTGATCTCGCCCTCCAGCTCGTCAAATCTCCATGATGCGGCGCAATCCCAAGGCAGCGATCAGTCCGGTGACAAGGTCGCCGGCAATGCCCTGGACCGGAATCCGGATGCGGTGAGCGTGACGCTGGTGCCGAACCCCACACCCGTCAAACCGCAGCAGCAAAAGACTGTCGCGCCGGCGCCGCCGCCCAAACCCGCGCAGCCTGCGCAACAGGAGATCAAACAGGCCCCCACTCCTGCGACCGACACGCCAAAGCCGCCACCCGAACCTTTGCCGGAAACCGCCAGACAATCGCCGGACAGACCAGACATATTGGTTTCGGCAACGCCGCGCATGGACGATCAGAGTGTGGCGGCCAAGCCGGAAGCACCGGAGCAGCCAGACGCCCAGACCCAAACCGTCGAGACGCCGGTTGCCGTTCCCGACCGGCCGCCTGTCCCCACGGCGAGACCGACGCCGCCGGCAAGCCCTGCGGCGGCCGGCGGAGCGGACGAGAGAAGCGGCACCGCCGACGGCAAGGACCGGGCCGCGCTGGCGGCGAGCACAGGCAAGAACAGCAAGGAGACAGGAAGCGCCATCCAGGACAGCTATCGCGGTGAGGTCTTCAGAAAGCTCGGCCGCGTCAACCGCACGCTCCCGCCTTCGCTGCAACTGACCGCCCGCAACAATGCGATTGTCGCATTCGTCGTCGGCAGCAAGGGCACCATCGATGAACTGCGCATTCTGGAAAGCTCGGGGTCGGCGGCATTCGACAAGGCCGCGCTCGGCATTGTGCGCAAGGCTGCCCCCTTCCCGCCTATTCCCGCACAGGCCGATAGGCCAAGTCTCGAATTCGAGGTCGATATCGGTCCGTTCTGAATGGACATGCAACGGACCGCGACGGCAACCATCACCATCCGTATGAAAGGAACTCCATGTACATCGCCATGAACCGCTTCAAGGTGCAGAACGGCTCCGAGGCCGATTTCGAGGCCGTGTGGAAGAACCGCGATTCCAGCCTCGCCGAGATGAAGGGCTTTCGCGAATTCCACCTGCTGCGCGGCCCGGTCAACGAAACCGAGGGCTATACGCTGTTTGCCTCGCACACGGTGTGGGCGAGCCACGACGATTTCGTCGCCTGGACCAAGTCGGAGAATTTCCGCGCCGCGCACAGGAATGTCGGCACCACCAAGGTCCACTATCTCGGCCACCCGCAATTCGAGGGCTTTTCCGTCGTGGAAGGCACCTGATCATGACGACGCCGGCCGAAGATCCCGCGCGCAGCATACCTGTCCTGCCCTCGCCTGATATCGCGTCGACACGCGATTTCTACCGCGACGAACTTGGCTTCGGCATCGTCGGACCGGAGATGGAGGATTATCTCATCGTGCGTCGTGGCGAGATCGAAATCCATTTCTGGAAGAGCGACGACCGCAAACTTCCCGAGGTTTCATCCTGCTACATCAGGGGCGGCGAAGTGCCGGCGCTGCATGCCGAATTTTCGGCGCGCGGTGTGAAGGAGCTCAGCCCCTTTCTCGTGCGACCCTGGAATATGAAGGAGTTCTATATCCGGGATCCGCACGGCAATCTCCTGAGGTTCGGCTGCGCGCCTGAAGAGGTGTGAAGACAGCCTTACAGCTCAGGCCGCCGCGAGCAGGCTGGCATTGCCGCCGGCCGCGGTGGTGTCGACGCAGACGGCCCGCTCATGCGCATAGGCGGCCGGGTTGAGCACTTCGCTGACCAGAGGCACGATCGGGCCAGTCCTGTCCGCGATGACCTTGCGCACGATGCGCGCCGCTTCAGGCGTTCCCGAGAAGGCGACGACATCGACACGCAGCGAGCGCGCCTCGACCGGATCGGGACGGCCATCGATGGCGGCCAGAGGCAGGCCTTTGCCGGTCAGGGCCGAAAGCGCCGCCGGCGCGCCCGGCGCGACGGCCAGCACGGCATTGCCGGCGGCAAGCGCCTGGATCGTCTGCGCAAGCAGCGTATCGCCATCCGGCCCCAGGCACAGCACCCGTCCGCGCGGCGACAGCGACAGCGTATTGGCCTCGCCTGTCGGTCCAGGCAGATCCACCTGGCCGAAATCGATTGCTGCTGCCGCGGCGATGGCCGCGGCTCCCTTGCCGCGCAAATGCTTGCGCAGGATGGCGATGCGGTCCGGACGTGTCGACCAGCCGCCCAATGCGGGATCGGGCAGATTGTCGGCAAGCTCCGTCGCGGTCACCTTGTGGCCTTCGCCGACTTCCGTGCCCGCTTCCGGTCCCTTGCGGAAACGCCTGAGATAATGCGGGCCGCCGGCTTTCGGTCCGGTCCCCGACAGCCCCTCGCCGCCAAACGGCTGCGAGCCGACGACGGCGCCGATCTGGTTGCGGTTGACATAAATGTTGCCGGCATGGATGCCGTCAACGAAATGCTGCACGCGGCCCTCGATGCGCGTGTGCAGGCCGAAGGTAAGCCCATAGCCCTTGCGGTTGATCGCGGCGATGACGGCGTCGATCTCGTCGGCGTCGAACGTCGAGACATGCAGCACCGGCCCGAACACCTCGCGCTCCATCTCCTCGATGCCCTTGACCCGGAAGACATGCGGCGCCACGAAACGGCCGTCCTTCGGGGCCTCGAGCTTGGCGATCAGGCGGCCCTGCAGACCCATCGTGGTGCAATAGTCCCGGATCGATCCTTGAGCCTCGTCGTCGATCACCGGGCCGACATCGGTCGAGATCAGCCAGGGATCGCCGATATTGAGCGCCTCCATGGCGCCCTTCAGCATCTCCAGCATCTTCTTCTCGACATCCTTCTGCACGTAGAGCACGCGCAGCGCCGAGCAGCGCTGGCCAGCACTCTGGAATGCCGAGGCAAGGATGTCGCGCACCGCCTGCTCGGGCAATGCGGTGGAATCGACGATCATGGCGTTGAGACCGCCGGTCTCGGCGATCAACATGGCGTCGGGCGCGGCTGTCTCGGCGAGTTGCTTCTCGATCAGCTTGGCGACCTCTGTCGATCCGGTGAAGCAGACGCCGGCGATGCGCGGGTCGGCGGTGAGCGGCGCGCCGACCGTCGGTCCGTCGCCCGGCAGAAGCTGGATGACGTCCTCAGGTACCCCGGCCTCGCGCAGCAGTTCGACGGCGCGGAAAGCGATGAGCGGCGTCTGCTCGGCCGGCTTGGCGATAACGGAATTGCCGGTCACCAATGCCGCCGCGATCTGCCCGGTAAAGATGGCGAGCGGGAAATTCCACGGCGAAATGCACACGATGGCGCCGCGCGCCTCGGTGCCCGCCTCGGCATTAGCCGCTTCCGCCGCGTAGTAACGCAGGAAGTCGACGGCCTCGCGCACCTCCGCCACACCGTCAGCCAGCGACTTGCCGGCCTCGCGCGTGGCCAGCGCGAAGAACTCGACGGCATTGGCCTCGTAGAGATCGGCGGCGCGGTTGAGAATGGCCGAGCGCTCGGCCACAGGCCGTTTCGCCCAGGCTGGCTGGGCCTCCACGGCGATCCGTACCGCCGTCGAGACCTGCTTGGCCGCGGCCTCGTGCACCGTGCCCACCACCTCGGAAGGCTTTGCCGGATTGACCACCGGGCGTTGCTTGCCATAGCCGGCCGCACGCGTGATCGGCTTGGCATGCCAGCGGTCCGGCCCGGCAAAGGCGGCCTTGGCCTTGTCGATCGCCGCCAGTGTCACCGGATCGGTGATGTCGAATCCTTTCGAATTGCGGCGACCGGTTCCAAAAATCTGGGAAGGCCGGGCAATCGCCGGATTGGCGGCGGGCCCCTGGCTCTCGACCGTCTCCAGCGGATCGCGCGCGATATCTTCCGGTTCGACCTCCTCGTCGGTCAGTTGGTGCACGAAGGAGGAGTTGGCGCCGTTCTCAAGCAAGCGGCGCACGAGATAGGCAAGCAGGTCGGAATGGGCGCCGACTGGCGCGTAGATGCGGCAGCGCGTGCCCTCGGACTGGCGCACCGTCTCGTGCAGCGCCTCGCCCATGCCGTGCAGGCGCTGGAACTCGAATGAATCGCGATTGCCGGCCATCGACAGGATGGCGGCGACGGTGTGGGCGTTGTGAGTGGCGAACTGCGGATAGATGCGGTCGGTCATGCCGAGCAGCTTCTTAGCGCAGGCCATGTAGGAAACGTCGGTGTTGGCCTTGCGGGTGAAGACGGGATAGGAGGCCAGGCCGAGCGTCTGCGCCCGCTTGATCTCGGTGTCCCAATAGGCACCCTTGACCAGCCGCACCATGATGGTGCGGTCGTATTTCTTCGCTAGCGCGTAGAGCCAGTCGATGACGAAGGCCGCCCGGGGCCCATAGGCCTGGACGACGACGCCGAAGCCGTTCCAGCCGGCGAGCTCGGGCTCGGCCAGCACCCGTTCGATGACATCGAGCGACAGGTCGAGGCGGTCGGCCTCCTCGGCGTCGATGTTAAGGCCCATGCGCGAATGGCGGGCGGCGAGTGCCAGCGACAAGAGCCGCTCGGCCATCACAGGCAGCATCTCCTCCTTCTGCGCCACCTCGTAGCGCGGGTGCAGAGCCGACAGCTTGACCGAAATGCCGTGGTTGTGGCGGATGTCAGGCCCGTTGGAGCCGGAATCCAGCGAGGATATCGCGTCGGCATAGGCCTTGTGGTAGCGCAGCGCATCCGCCTCGGTGCGGGCCGCTTCGCCCAGCATGTCGAAGGAATAGAGATAGCCCTTCTGTGTCATCGGCCGGCCGCGCTTGACGGCCTCGGCTATGGTACGGCCAAGCACGAACTGTTCGCCCATTTCGCGCATGGCGGCGGCCACCGCCTTACGGATGACCGGTTCGCCCAGCCGCCGCACCATGGAGCGCAGCGTGCCTTCGATACCGCCCTCGCCTTCGTCGAGCACCCTGCCGGTCAGCATCAGTGCCCAGGTCGAGGCATTGACGAAGATGGAACTCGAACCACCCGAATGCGCCGACCAGTCATGCGGCGCGATCTTGTCGGCGATCAGGTCGTCCATGGTCTCGGTGTCGGGCACGCGCAGCAGCGCCTCGGCGAGGCACATCAGCGCCACGCCTTCCTTGGTCGAGAGACCATAGGCCGAGAGGAAAACCTCCATCAATCGGGGATCAGACGAGCCGCGCACCGCTCGCACCAGATCGGCGGCTCGCGTCGAAATCGCGTTACGGTCATTCGCGGAAAGTCCCGTCGCATCGGCCAGCCGCTTCACGGCCGCCTCCTCGTCGGGCAGGTAGTTGGCGCGAATCTGCTGGCGGATGGTATCGAGCGGCATGACGGTCCTATGGAGCAAGCACCAGGGAGCGGACCGGCGGTCACCGGACCGAATGGCGCAAGCTAGCACAGGTCTGAATTTCAGTCGGTCCGAAGAAATCGACATATCAGCCCATTCGATCTAACATGGCAGGCCATTATCGATGATTGGACTGCGATTTTCATGACGGAAGACCAATTGGACCGCATCGACAGGAACATCCTGTCGGCGCTGGCAGGCAATGGCCGGCTTTCCATGTCGGAACTGGCGGCAAAGGTCGGCCTCTCCAAGACGCCGGTGCAGGCGCGGGTGAAGCGGCTGGAGAAGGATGGCTATATCAGGGGCTATCAGGCGATCATCGACCGGGAGCGCATGGGTGAAGGCCATGTCGCCTTCGTCCAGGTGAAACTGTCCGACACCCGCTCCGCCGCGCTCGACGCCTTTAACCGCGCCGTCCAGAGCGTGCCTGAGATCGAGCAATGCCATATGATGGCGTCCAGCTTCGACTATCTGCTGAAGGTCCGCACCAGGGATATCGCCGCCTATCGCCGCGTACTGGGCGAGCGCATCTCTGCCCTTCCCAATGTCGCCCAGACATCCACTTTCGTGGCGATGGAGACGGTGAAGGACAGGTAGCCCTTCTATTCCGACAACGTCTTCAAAAACGCCACCAGCGCCGCGCGTTCACGGTCCGACAGCTGCAGCGGGTGGATTTCCGAGGTGCCCTCCACACTCGGCGCCGCTTTCGCATAATGCGCGACCACTTCGTCGAGCGAGGAAAACTGCCCGGCATGCATATAGGGCGGGCGCGCGGCAGCACCACGCAGCGACGGCGTCTTATAGGCGCGCACCAGTTCCGGCGCATCCTTGACCATGAAGCGCAACTCGCCGCAGGCGCTTGTATCGCCGTCGCGATAGGCGCCGAAGCAGTTGAACGGATCGGCCTCAACCTGCGCCACGGCATCGATGCGCCCGCGATCCGGCGGCAGGTCCTCGACCGGGGGCACGCCGGTATTGTGGAAACCATTGTCGGTGAAGCGCGGGCCGTTGTGACACGTCACGCAATTGGCCTTGCCGATGAACAGCTTCAGGCCGAGGATTTCCTCCCTGGAAAAGGCCGCGTCGTCCTTCGGCTCGGCGCCGGTGGCGAGATCGAGCGCAAAGCGGTCGAAACGCGTCTGTGCCGGCTCGATCGACCGTTCGAAGGCAGCGATCGCCTTGCCGATATTGGCAAACACGCGGTTGATGCCGTCGCGCTGTGCCTCGCTCATTGCGTTCCACGCGGCCTTCTCTGCATCGGTCCCGAGCGGGCTGGCATTTGGCGGAATGCCGGAAAAATCAGGCAGCGGCCCGAAGATGCGTTCATAGCGTTCGCCGAAGCGCGCCTTGATGTAATGTGCATAGGCGGTGCGGTTTCCCGCCTGCTCCAGCGGATTTTCGAGCGGCGTCAGCGCCTGCGCCCACAGGCTGTCGCGGCGGCCGTCCCAGAAGAACCAGGGGTCGCGCGCCACCCCGGCCAGCGGCATGGTGCGCCGGTTGGTGCGGCCGACGCCCACCGCCTGCGGCAGGTCGTCCTGGAACTGCCTGTCGATCTTGTGGCAGGTGGAACAGGACACCGTGCCGTCACGGCTCATTCCGAGATCGAAAAACAGCGTCGAACCGAGAGCCGCGGCGGCTGGCACATCGGCAAAGCGGTTGGTGGTGTCGGGCTTCAGCGGCGGCAGCGTGTTCAGCGCCAGCGAGGCGATGGTCTTCTTCTCGGCGTCGGAAAAATCAGGCTTGCCGCAGCCGGCAAGAATGGCCACCACCGTCAGCGCCATTAAGCAGACAAGGCGCCTCATCGATCGCTCACAGCACCACGTTGAACAGCACCGTATCGGATCCGGCGGTGGCCGAGATGGCGAAATGGAACTGCCACCAGCCGCTCATGGTGAATTTCACCCCTTCGATCCTGTAGCGCCCGTCGCCGAGATAATCGGTCGCCTGCGGGCTGGTCGGCAGGCCGTGATTGTGCTGCGGCATGCCTCCGGAGATGGCGATCGCGGCGCCCTCCACGGGCGCGCCGGCCTTCGTCTTCAGCGTCAGCAGCCAGGATTCCAGTTCGCCCTGCTGTATGACACCGCGTTCCGGCTCGAAACTCGCGACGAACAGCCCGTTTTCCGTGCTCTTGGTGCGCGAGACATCCGGGCCGACGGGCTGCGCCGATTGCGGCGCCGTCAGGTAGACGACCGCGAGCACACCGACCAGCAGAGCGGCCAGGCCAAGACCTGCCAAGAGATAACGCCATAACGATGCCAAACCGGTTCCTCTTCTGCAGACAACGTCTGGCTGGATGGATTGCATCCCGTCAGGCTGTGGGAAAACGCTGTGGCGCAAAAAAGCCTGCTTGCCAAGCATGGCGCTGCGCCAACCAAAAAGCTACAGGACCGAAATCCACTGGAGGATTACAGGATGGCGGGAAACGGCATCGCTTCGATCGGCGAGTGCATGCTCGAACTGTCGGGCCAGCACGGCGCGAACTGGCGAATGGGCTTTGCCGGCGACACGTTCAACACGCTGTGGGCCCTGCATGCGTTGAGCGATGGGCGGCCCGCAACCTACGTGTCCGCCTTTGGCGACGACCCCTTCTCACAGGACCAGATCGGCTTCCTCGCGGAAAACGGCATCGGCATCGGCTCCAGCCCGGTCATACCGGGCGCCCGCCCCGGCCTCTATGCCATTACCCTGACCGGCGCCGAGCGTTCCTTCACCTACTGGCGCGGCGACGCCGCCGCACGGCAGCTTGCATCCGATCCGGGCGCACTTTCGAAAAACTTGAAAAATCAGTCGCTTATTTACTTTTCCGGAATCACTTTGGCAATTCTGGACACCGCCGCGCGCAAGACGCTTCTGGCGGCTGTGGCGAGCGCTCGCGCCGCCGGTTCGAAGATCGCTTTCGACCCCAATTACCGGCCACGGCTCTGGCGCAGTCGCGAAGAGGCCCAGGCCGTCATCGTCGATGCGCTCGCGGCCACCGACATCGCCTTGCCGACCTTCCCCGACGAACAGATGTTGTTTGGCGATGAAACGCCGCAGGCCACCGCCACGCGCCTCGCGCGTCTTGTCGGGGAAGTCGTCGTCAAGAATGGTGAGGCACCGGCGCTGGTCGCCCAGGCCGGAACGCTGCGGGAGGTCCCGGCAATCCATGTCGCCGCACCGCTCGACACCACAGGCGCCGGCGATTCCTTCAATGGCGGCTATCTCGCCGCCCGCCTTGCCGGTCTTGGCCCGGCTGACGCCGCACAGCGCGGGCACAAGGTCGCGGCCGGTGTCGTGCAGGTGCGCGGCGCGCTGGCGCCGTTCGAAACGCTGCGAACCGCCTTCGCCGGATAACAACCAGGGCCAGATAACAATCAGGCCGGATTGCAATCAAGGAAGGCGGAAACGGTATTCCGTCACGTGGTGGTAGATAGCGCCGGGCCACAGCGTCGCCTGCGGGAAATACGGCCGGTTCGGCGCATCAGGCCAAACCTGCGGTTCCAGGCAGAAGCCGCAGAAGGCCTTGTAGTTGCGTCCCTCCAGCCCGGTGCGCGGCGTTACATACTGGCCGGTGTAGAGCTGGACGCCAGGCTCGGTGGTCCAGACCTCCATCTCAACGCCCGAATTCGCCCCTTGCGCCCATGAAGCCTGCCGGAGCGGCCCTCGCGCCGAAGCGAGGCAGAAATTCTGATCGTAGGGCAACTGCTCGCCCTCGGTCTCCATGCGCAGCGGCCGCGCCTGGCGGAAATCGAAGGGCGTGCCGTCCACCGGCTTGACCACGCCGGTCGGGATCATGTCGCTGTCGACGGGCAGATAGGCGCCGGCATTCAGCATCATCCTGTGGTCGAGAATGTCGCCGGCGCCGCCATCATCGAGGTTGAAATAGGTATGCTGGGTCAGGTTGCACAGCGTCGGCTCCTCGCAGGTCGCTGTCAGTTCGACGCTGAGCGTACCCGGGATTTTCAGCCGGTAGGTGCAGGTGACGTCGAGGGCGCCGGGAAAGCCCATGGCGCCGTCGGGGTCATGCAACGACAGCGTGACGAAATCCTTGCCATGCAGCGAAACCGCCCATGGCCGATGGGAGTAGCCCTGCGAGCCGCCATGCAGCGTGTGCTTGTCCAGGAAATTGGGCTCGGTCTGATAGCGGTTGCCGGCGATGGTGAAACGGCCGTCGCGGATGCGGTTGGCATAGCGACCGACAACCGCGCCGAAGAAAGCATTGTCGGCCTCGTAGGCCGCCAGATTGTCATAGCCGAGCACCAGCGGTGCGTCATGGCCGGTCAGGCGCAAATCCTGAATGATCGCGCCAAGCCCGATGATGTTGGCGGTCAGACCGCCGCCCCTGATCGCGAAGCGGCGGATCGGATCGCCCGCCTGCGTCGTGCCGAAAACCTCGCCGTCCTTCATCGCCACGCCCGCAAATGCCGGTTGATATAAGGACTTCGGCAGGTTTCCGCAGCCCAGGGCGGGCAGGTTACAGACCTGCCCGCCTCAGGGAAAGACTATCAGAGGCCGAGGCCGCCGATGCACACATATTTGGTATCGAGGTAATCCTCGATACCCTGGTGCCCGCCTTCCTTGCCGAGGCCGGATTCCTTGACGCCGCCGAACGGCGCTTCCGGCGTGGTGATGAGGCCTTCATTGACGCCGACCATGCCGTATTTCAGCCCTTCCATGATGCGGAAGGCGCGGCCGAGATCGCCGGTGTAGAAATAGCAGGCAAGGCCGAACTCGGTGTCGTTGGCGAGCGCGACGGCCTCTTCCTCGGTCTCGAACTTGAACACCGGAGCGACCGGGCCGAAGATCTCTTCCTTCATGAAGCGCATCTTGGGGGTGGCGTCGGCGATGACGGTCGGCTGGAAGAACGAGCCGCCCAGCGCATGGCGATGACCGCCGGCGACGATCTTGCCGCCCTTGGCGGTGGCGTCGGCGATCAGTTCCTCGACCTTCTCGACCGCCTTCTCGTCGATCAGCGGTCCCTGCTGCACGCCTTCCTCGAGGCCGGAGCCGACCTTCAGCGCGTTGCTGGCGGCGGCGAGCTTTTCGACGAACTTGTCGTAGACGCCGGCCTGAACGAGGAAACGGTTGGTGCAGACACAGGTCTGGCCGGAATTGCGGTACTTGGCGGTGATCGCGCCGGTCACGGCGCGGTCGATGTCGGCGTCATCGAAGACGATGAACGGCGCGTTGCCGCCAAGCTCCATCGACACCTTCTTGACGGTCACCGACGACTTCTGGATGAGCAGCTTGCCGATCTCGGTCGAACCGGTGAAGGTGATCTTCGACACCAGCGGGTTGGCGCAGATCTCGTCGCCGATCTCGGCCGCCGAACCCGTCAGGATGTTGACGACGCCCTTGGGGAAGCCGACTTCCTCGGCGAGCGCGCCCCAGGCAAGACCCGAATACGGCGTCTGCGAGGCCGGTTTGACCACCGCGGTGCAGCCGGCGGCGAGCGCCGGGCCGAGCTTGCGGGCCAGCATCGAGGACGGGAAATTCCACGGCGTGATGGCGGCGATGACGCCGACCGGCTCCTTGGTGACCAGAATGCGGCGGTCCGCCCACGGCGACGGCACGACGTCGCCATAGGTGCGGCGGCCTTCCTCGGCGAACCAGAGAATATAGGCGGCGGCCGAGCCGATCTCGCCCTTGGATTCGAACAGCGACTTGCCCTGCTCGATGGTCAGCAGTTCGGCCAGCACGTCCTGATTGTCCATCATAGCGTCATGCAGCTTGCGCAGCAGCTTGGAACGCTCGAGCGCGGTCGTCTTGCGCCAGGACTTGAAAGCTTCGTTCGCGGCCTCGATGGCGCGGCGGGTTTCGGCCTTGCCGGCCTTCGGCACCGTGCCGATCTTGAGGCCGGTCGCCGGATTGGTGACGTCGACCGTCTGGCCGCTGTCGGCCTGCACCCATTCGCCGTTGATGAGATTGGCCTGCCGCATGAAATGGCTGGTTTTCTGAAGCATGGTCTATCCTCCATTCGGCGCGCTGACGGGCCGGTCTGTGAAGTGTTCGGTGAGCGTGCGCGAGCGCTTGGAAGGCCGGCACGGCGGAGCCACTGCTCTTTACCTAGGGCAAGCCCAGCAAGCAATTGCAAGATGGCATATAGGCTTTAGTCCAGCCAAACGCGAGAAAAATTAACATGTAAATTAATTTGAATTCCAAACTCGAACCGAGCCGAGCCTATCCAAAGACATGCACCGCCACCATCAGCCAGAATGCGGTGGTGATAGCGGCGCTGGCGGTGGCGATGGTCATCTGGTTCGAGGCCAGTGCCTGGCCGGTATTGAACTGCACGGCGATCAGGTAGGAATTGATGCCCGACGGCAGCGCCGCCACGACGACAGCCACCTTGGCAGTCATCGGCGGCAGACCGAGCAGCCAGACGAAGACGAGAACCAGCGCCGGCATCAGGAACAGTTTCAGCACAGAAAGCGCCAGTGCCGGCCGGACATTGCCGGAAACGCCGAAACGACGCAGGCTTAGCCCCATGGCGAACAGCGCCACCGGCCCGGCGGTGTCGGCCAGCGCATCGACCAGGCGCATGACGAGACCGGGCAGCGGTATGCCACTGACGCGCCACGCCAGCCCCAGCAGAATGCCGATGATCAGTGGGTTGATGAACAACCGTCTGAGGAAACTCCTGATAACCCGCAGCGGATGCACGTGCTCGCCGCTGTCACGGCCAAACATCTCGAACAGCACGATAGAGGCCATCATCATGACCGGCAGGTGCACGGAGACAAGCAGCGACAGCACCTCGAAGCCGCTTGCGCCGAATATGCCAAGGATGAACGGCGCGCCGAGCAGCACGACATTGGAATAGGCCGACGAGACGCCGCCCACCACGCTGGCGCGTGCGTCGCGCCCGAACATGCGCGTGGTGACGAGATGGCCCGCCGCCCAGGTGATCGCCACGGCCGAGAAATAAGCGCCCCACAGCGGCCACGGCGCCACCCCATGGAAATCGGCGTTGACCATGGTCTGGAACAGCAGCAGCGGCATCGCCACGCTGACGGCGAAATCGGATATCCCCTCGCCGCTCGCCGGTTTCAGGTAGCCGGTGAGCCCCGCGAGATAGCCGAGCGCCACGAGGCTGAAGACAAAGAGGACCGTTTCGGTGAGTGGAGACATTTTCCGGCGATGGGCGGGATGGCTTGGCAAACTTCAAATTCGTTAGCCATTGATGACATCGCCGCCGACAAACTTCAAATTCAAAACCGGGCCGGATATCAATAGTTTGCACTCGATATCAAAACATGCATCGGCACCGGACGATGCTCGATATCCCGCCGACACCAACAGCAAGATCAAATGCCTTCGAAACGACGGCTTGATCAAGCTGCCCGAATTTGATCATGGTCGGCAGGCAACGGTATAGAGGGTTTGGATTTATCAGGGCGGACACGGGCGACAAATGATCTTTGTCGGAACCTCGAAGCGTAGTCTTTTCCATCAGGCTTGGCTGACGGCTCTGGCCGTCTTGCTGCTATGCCTTGCCGTGCCGACGCAGCGTGCTGGCGCGAAAGACCTGAAGGGCGTGGCGCTGGTCGTCGGCCAGTCCAAATATGAACACATCGCAGCCCTTCCCAACCCGGCCAACGACGCCCGCGACATGGCCAAGATGCTGACCGATCTCGGCTTCGACGCGCGAAGCGTCACCGACCGCGATGCCGGCAAGCTCAGGCGCGATCTGGAACGGTTCGCCGAGGATGCGGAAGGCGCCGACGTTGCCTTCATCTATTATTCCGGCCATGGCATCGAAGCCGGCGGCGAGAATTATCTGGTTCCGGTCGATGCCGACGTCTCCTCGCTGAAGGACGCCGGCCAGGCGCTGGTGCCGATTTCAGCCGTCATGGAGGAATTGAAGAAGACCGTGCCGGTGACGATCATGCTGCTCGACGCCTGCCGCACCAATCCGTTTCCGGCAGATGCCCTGGTGCGGCGTGCTCCCACCGCCTCCGCCGAACCGATCGGCGCAGGCGGCCTTGAGCCGGTGCGCGGCGCCAAGGCGCTCGGCAACGCTCCGGCGGACGACGCGAGCCTCGGCACGGTGGTCGGCTTCGCCGCCGAACCGGGCCGCCCGGCGCTGGATGGTGCCGCCGGAGAGAACAGCCCTTATGACGACACGCTGCTGCGCCACCTCGCGGCAATGAAGGGCACCGAGTTCGGCTCGGTCATGCGCATGGTGACCGAGGAAGTCTATCTCGACACCAAGGCCAGGCAGCGCCCCTGGGTCAATGAAAGCCTGCGGCGCCTGCTCTATTTCGGTGTTGCTCCGCCCGAACCCACCGGCGACGACGGCCTGATCACCGGCGAGCGGCGGCAATTGCTGTTGACGATTTCCGACCTGCCCGACCCCAAGCGCGCGCAGGTGGAACTGGCCTCGCTGCAGGATGGCGTGCCGCTCGACGCGCTCTACGGCGTGCTGAAGGCGCTTGGCACCGAGAAGATCCCGGAAGATCCCACCGATCTGCAGAAAGTGCTCCAGGCGCAGTCCGAGCGCCTGAAGAAGATGATCGCGGAAAGCGACGCGCTGCGCACCGACGATCCGGAAATCAAGCGGCTCGTCGCCTCCGCCGACAAGGCGATCGGCCAGGGCGCGATCGCGACGGCGCGCAAATTCCTCGATCAGGCCGTTGGCCGGGTCGAGGAAACCAGCGACACGGTCGACCAGGCAGAAGAACTGATCAGGCAGAAGCGCATCGCCGATGCCGCGATCTACGCCAAGCGGGCCGATGCCTCGGCGCTCGTCTTCGACTACATGGCGGCGGCAAAGGACTACGCCAAGGCTTTCTCGCTGATCGAGAAATGGGACGAGAAGCTGCGCTGGAACTACAAGAACCAGGAAGCGGAGGCGCTGAATTCCTATGGCTATGCAACGGGCGACCTCAAGGCGCTGCAAGGTTCGATCGACGCCTATCGCGCCATCCTGAATTTCATCCCCAACGGCGAACAGGACCGCGACTGGGCGATCACCCGCAACAATATGGCGGTGGTGCTGCAGAACATCGGTGAGCGCGAAACCGAAACCGCGCATCTCGAAGAGGCGGCACAGATCTTTCGCGATTCGCTTGCCGTCTTCGAACGCGTGAAAGACGACCGCAACTGGGCCGCGGCACAGAACAATCTCGGCAATGTGCTCTTGAAGATCGGCGAACGCGAAAGCGACCCGAAGCGCCTCAATGAAGCGGTGGCGGCGATGCGCGCCACGCTGGAGAAGCGCCCGCGCGACAAGCTGCCGCTCGACTGGGCCGCATCGCAGAACAATCTTGGCCTTGCCCTCTATGCGCTTTCCGAGCGCGAACCGGCCGGCGAGCACTTGGCGCAGGCTGAGGCCGCCTACCGGCTGGCGCTTCAGGAGTACACAAGGGCAAAAACGCCCGTGGAATGGGCGATGGTCGAGAACAATCTCGGCAACACCCTTGTCACGCTGGGCATCCAGTTGAACCAGAAGGCGAAAATCAGCGAGGCGGCCGATGCCTTCCGCGCGGCGCTCGAGGTGCGAACCCGCGAGACCTTCCCCGTTTCCTGGGCAACCAGCCGGCTCAATCTCGGCAATGCGCTGAGCGGCATAGCCCGCTTCGACATGGGCACCGGCACGCTCGAGGAGGCCGCCGCCGCTTATGACGATGCTCTGACGGTCTTCACGCGCCAGCGCTTCCCCATGGATTGGGCATCGGCCCAGAACAATCTCGGTTCGATCTACCAGACGCTTGGCCAGCGCGGCCGCGACGCGAACAGGCTGGAACAGTCTGTAGCGGCGTTCCAGGCCGCCAGGCAGGTCTATGTCAGGCGCAAATTTCCGCTCGATTGGGCGATGAGCTACTACAATCTCGGCAACACGCTGCAGCTTCTTGGCGCGGTGACCGAGAAGCCGGAGCACTACAGCGCGGCCGCCGACGCCTACCGCGACGCCCTGCGCGAATACAAACGCGAGACGAACCCGCGGCAGTGGGCGCTGACCCAGGCCGGTCTCGGCTCGACGCTGCACTGGCTGAGCATGAGCAATGCCGATCCGAAAATCCTGCATGATTCCATCGCGGCGCGCCGGGCGGCGCTGGAAGTGCTGACCATCGAGGCCGCGCCGGTCGATTGGGCCAACGCCCAGAACGGCATCGGCATGAGTCTGCTCAATCTCGGCACCATCGAGCGGACCGGAAAATATCTCGACGAAGCCGAGGCGGCGTTCACCGCGACGCTGAAGGTGTTCACCAGGGAGAGCCAACCCCTGCAATGGGCTTTCGAACAGAACAATATCGGCGACGTCTACTGGAACCGCGCCAGCTATGGCGGCGGCAAGCCTCAATATCTCAAGGCTATCGAGTTCTTCGAGAATGCCAAACAGGGGTTCAACGAGGCGGGCTACACGATCCCGATCCCGCTGACCGACCAGAAGATCGATCTGGTGAAGAAGCAACTCGCCAAAAAGTGAGGCCGCGCCGGCGCCCGGCCCTTTGCTTGTCTTTGTCTCGGCTTTCCGATCCCTATATGCGAATAGCCGGCGCTGATGCCAGGCTCGTGGAAGGGTGGCGATGATCCGATTTGCCTTGGCGTTGTTCCTGCTTGTTGTCCCAGCGGCGGCCCATGCGACCGATGCCGGCTGGGCACTGCTGCGCGATGGCGGACATGTCGTGCTGCTGCGCCATGCCATGGTGACCGGCAGCACCGACCCAGCCGGCTTCGACATCGACAGCTGCGCCACGCAGGTCAATCTCTCGGCGCGCGGCAAGCAGCAGGCGAGCAAGATCGGAGCTCTGTTCGCCGCGCGCGCCGCCCCTGTCGCGCGCGTGCTCTCAAGCCGCTATTGCCGCTGCCTCGACACCGCCCGCATCGCCTTCGAGGCCGAGCCAGAGCTTTTTGCCCCGCTCGATTTGCTGAAGGGCGACGATGCGCAGAAGGCCGCGCAGATCGCCGCCATCATGAAGGAAATCCGCGCCTATTCCGGCTCCGACAATCTGGTCATGGTCACGCATCTGGAAGATATCGTGGCGCTCACCGGCATCTCGCCGCGCGAAGGCGAGGCCGTGGTCGTCGAGCCGCAGGGCGATGGCTTGCGCGTGCTTGGCCGCGTCACCTTCTGAGAGCGCGGCGCTCGATCGCAGCGCAGCAAGCAGTGTTGCCAAAATGCCACCACCGAAAGAAGCCACGAATTCGCCGCGACAATGCCGCTTGCGACAACCCGTCGCAGGCTCTATAGCCGCGCTCCCGGTCACGAGAACCGAAGTGAGCACAACGGTTGGAGCTTTCGTCTCCGCCCGTGCAGGCGGCTTTGCCGCCCTGTATACGGTGCCGCTTTGGGGATTGGGATCTCGGATATAGCTCAGCGGGAGAGCGCCGGATTTGGGTCCGGAGGTCGCAGGTTCGAATCCTGCTGTCTGAACCACGGATAGCTCAGTTGGGAGAGCATCAGACTTATAATCTGACTGTCGAAGGTTCGATTCCTTCTCCATTGGCCTGATAAGCCAGCACCCTGCCACGGTGTTATCTGAAAACGGTCCGGGGACTGGAATGCTGAAGACCTGATGGACGGCTCAAGCCTTCGGGCGTGGGCCGAACAGACGGTCTGACGCCATCGGCTCGCGGCCAGGCCCGCGGTGATGGTCAAGGCGCGGCGTCGCCGGCAAGGGAGGCCAAGGCTTCCCGCGCCCGCTTCGCTGCCTCGCGACCCGCTCCCGAAGGCCCGCCACGGATCGATGCCACCGGTCCCCGGATCATTCGTGCCCGGACCATGAAGACGTGAAACGAGAAACGAAGGGAAGATCGACGCATGACGTGACGCCTCGCATGGGGCCATGCCCGACAGGAGTAAGACAATGACGACCATTCTCGATAAGGCTCTTGGACGCGTACGCGTCCTCGTAAAGGAAAATGAACGTGCCATCACCCTCCAGAAGGGTGAGATCAAGGCTGTCCTGATGCCGGGTGAGCATTCGCTCTCCAACCGGCGCCAGAGCCTTGAAGTGTCCCGGCACGATCTGAAGAACCCGGAATTCGTTTCGGCGTACGAGAAGGCGTTGTTCGACAAGCTCCCGGATGTCGCCGCGCGTCATTTCACCGTCGTTCGCACGGGACGCACGGAGGTCGCCGTCATCGAGCGTGACGGCAATCTGCACGCCGTCCTGGCGCCGGACCGCAAGCTCGTGCTGTGGACGGATGCCGGGCCGTGGAAGGTGACGCTGGTCGACACATCAGTCGATCTCGCCATCGACCCGGCGGTCATGCGCCGGCTCGGCCAGGCCCGCAAGACGGAGCTGATGTCCGTGCATCCCGTGGTGGATGGACAGGCCGGGCTGCTGTTCATCGACGGCGTGCTTGTACGCACGCTCGCCGCTGGCGTGCATGGCTTCTGGAATGTCGGGCGCATGGTGCAGACCAAGGTCGTCGACCTCAAGCGCCAGTCGCTCGATGTCGCCGGGCAGGAAGTGCTGACCAGGGATCGCGTCACGATCCGGGTCAACATCTCCGCCGAGTACCGGGTCGCCGATCCGGTCAAGGCGGTGAGCGCCGTGAAGGACTTCTCCGAAGCCCTTTACCGCGCCCTGCAGTACGCCTTCCGCAAGACGCTGGGCGCGCTCACGCTCGACCAGATCCTTGAAAAGAAGGTGACGGTCGACGAGGAGGCCGCGTCCAAGGTCCGTGCCGACATGGCCGAGATCGGGGTCGAGGTCAGCGATATCGCGCTTAAGGACGTGATCCTGCCGGGCGAGATGCGCGAGATCCTCAACCAGGTGGTTTCGGCCGAAAAGCAGGCCGAGGCCAACGTCATCCGCCGCCGCGAGGAGACGAACGCCACGCGTTCCCTGCTCAACACGGCCAAGGTGATGGCGGAGAACCCGGTGATGCTGCGGCTGAAGGAGCTCGAAGCCCTGGAAGCCATCGCCGGCAAGGTCGAGAGGCTGACCGTCCACAACGGAACGGGCGGGCTGCTGAACGACCTGGTCAAGCTCCGCGACAGCTAAGCTTACGCAGCGTTAATGGGAGGGGCCGCCTGGCGATCAGGCGGCCCTTCTTGCGTTTCCCGATAACCCTACCCATCTGCGCCCGGACTATCAGGCCTTTTCCTGCCGGGAAAAACCGATTAGACAGCGCCCAAACAAGATGCGGACAGATTCCGCCCGCAACCGAAGGAAGAGCCCTTGTCCACCACGTTCGACAAAGTCGCCAAGATCATTGCCGACACCAGCGAGATCGATATCGACACCATCACGCCCGAGAGCCACACGATCGACGATCTCGGCATCGACAGCCTCGATTTCCTCGACATCGTCTTTGCCATCGACAAGGAATTCGGCATCAAGGTGCCGCTGGAAAAGTGGACGCAGGAAGTCAATGACGGCAAGGCTTCCACCGATGATTACTTCGTCATGAAGAACCTGTGCGCCAAGATCGACGCGCTGGTCGCCGCAAAGACCGCCTGACATCGGCTGGTGCGCGGCCTTGACGGGCTGCGCCGCCTGACCCACAAAGCCGCTCATGAGCAGCCCCCGCGACGTCGTCATCACTGGTATCGGCCTTGTTTCCTCGCTTGGGGAAGGTCCGGACGCCCATTGGCAGAAGCTATCACAACCCGGCCTGCAGCCGGTGCTCGAAGCGGCGCGCTTCGCGCCCTACACGATCCATCCGCTGCCCGAGATCGACTGGAACCTGCAGATTGCCAAGCGCGGCGACCAGCGGCAGATGGAAACCTGGCAGCGGCTCGGCACCTATGCCGCCGGCCTGGCGCTGGACGATGCCGGCATCAAGGGCAATGACGACCTCTGTGCCACCATGGACATGGTTGTAGCCGCCGGCGGCGGTGAGCGAGACGAGGCGGTCGACGCCGCCATTCTCGCCGCCTCGGAAAGCCGCAACGACCGCGACGTACTGCTCAACGAGAAGCTGACGACCGAACTGCGGCCGACACTCTTTCTCGCTCAGCTTTCAAACCTGCTCGCCGGCAACATCTCCATCGTCCACAAGGTGACAGGCTCGTCGCGCACGTTCATGGGCGAGGAAGGCGCCGGCGTCTCCGCCGTCGAGACGGCTGCCGCGCGCATCCGCTCCGGCCAGTCCACGCACATTCTGGTCGGCGGCGCCTTCCAGACCGAACATTCCGACATGCTGCTCGGCTATGAATTGGCCGGCTATCTGCATCGCGGCCCCTGGAAACCGGTCTGGCAAAGACAGGGCGCCGAGGGCGGCGGCGTGGTGTCCGGTTCCGGCGGCGCCTTCCTGGTGCTGGAACAGCGCGAACACGCGGTGAGCCGTGGCCGCAAGATTTACGCCGAACTCGGACCGGTCGTCTCCAGCCGCGCCAGGCGCTCGCGCGGAGAACTCGATACTGAGATCGCCGCGCTGCTCAGCCGGGCGGCGCTGCCCGACGGCAAGTTGCTGGCAATGTCGGGCGCATCCGGCGCGCATGCCGCGACGGCTTCTGAAAAAGCAGCGTTCGAAGCCCATCCGGCGGTCGCGGCGCGTGGCTTCGCGACGCTTACCGGCCATATGAAGGAAGCACAGTTTCCTTTCGCCGTGGCGTTGGCGGCACTGGCCGTCGATCGCAAGGCCGCCTACCCCGTCTTCGACGCCACGGCTGAGAAGCCGTTTGAAGGCATTCCCGCCAGCGTCCTTGCAACGGCGATCGGCTATCACCAATTCGAGGGCATGGCGCTGGTCAACGCCGCGTAAGGCGGCCAGCGCAACTCACGTTTCAAAGGTTAAGAGGGCTTCCGGATGGCCAAACTCAGAGATCACATGGGCAGGCCGATCGTCGCCGTAACCGGCATCGGCGTGGTGACCTCGCTCGGTGTCGGCAAGGCGGACAATTGGGCGGCGCTGACCTCGGGCAAGTCGGGCATCCATCCTATCACCCGCTTTCCGGTCGATCACCTCAACACCCGCATCTCCGGCATGGTCGACTTCCTCGCGTCGAGCTCAAAGGGCGCCAGCCCCCTCACCTACGAGCTGGCCGAGACCGCCGCACGTGAGGCGGTGGCCGAATCCGGCCTCGATTCCGGCGATTTCGGAGGTCCGCTCTTCCTCGCTTCGCCGCCGGTAGAGCTCGATTGGCACGAGCGCTTCGCGCTCTACAATTCCGACAAGGACGATGCCGGCGCCGAAAGGCTGCTGCGGGTTGCGCGTGGGCTGAAGGAACTGGATGTTTTCGAGACCACCCAGTTCGGCTCGATCGCCGACCGGCTCGCCGACCGGTTCGGCACGCGCGGCCTGCCGATCACGCTGTCGACCGCCTGCGCCTCCGGCGCCACCGCCATCCAGCTCGGCGTCGAAGCGATCCGGCGTGGCGAATGCGACCGGGCGCTGTCGATCGGCGCCGACGGTTCGGCGACCGCCGAGGCGTTGATCCGCTTCTCCCTGCTTTCGGCGCTCTCCACCCACAACGACAATCCTGAGAAGGCGTCGAAACCCTTCTCCAAGGATCGCGACGGTTTCGTGCTGGCGGAAGGCTCCGGCGCGCTTGTGCTGGAATCGCTGGAGGCAGCACTCGCTCGTGGGGCTGCCGTTCTCGGAATCCTGAGCGGCTGCGGCGAAAAGGCCGACGATTTCCACCGCACCCGCTCCAAGCCGGACGGCTCGCCGGCGATTGCCGCTGTCCGCGCGGCCCTTGCCGATGCCGGCTTGAGCGAAGACGAGATCGACTACGTCAACGCGCACGGCACCTCGACGCCGGAAAACGACAAGATGGAGCACCTGTCGCTGTCGACGGTGTTCGGCGAGCGGATCGGCTCGATGCCGATCTCTTCCAACAAATCGATGATCGGCCATACGCTGTCGGCCGCTGGCGCCATCGAGGCTGCGTTTTCGCTGATGACGATGCGCGAAAGCGTCATTCCCCCGACCATCAACTACGACAACCCAGACCCTGCGATCGTGCTCGACGTGGTGCCGAACAAGAAGCGCGATGCTCAGGTTCGCACGGTCCTGTCGAACTCCTTCGGCTTCGGCGGCCAGAACACCTGCCTTGTCATGGCGCGGGAACCGGTCTAAGCGAGCGGTTTCCGCCAATGCATGTCGCGCAAAAGTAACCTCGGATTTGCGACAACGACATGCATAAAACAAAGAGCTGAAGCGCGACGCGCTTTAGAACAGAACCGACAGGCTCCATGCGCGCTCTGCAACTTATAGAGGACCGCCGTCTTGAGACGGTGGACCTGCCACCCCCGCCGCCGCCAGCACTTGGCGAAGTCACGTTGCGCATCAAGGCGGTGGCGCTGAACCACATCGATGTCTGGGGCTGGCGCGGCATGGCCTTCGCCAAGCGCAAGCTGCCGCTGGTCGTCGGCGCCGAAGCCTCCGGCGAGGTCGAGGCCGTCGGCCCCGGCGTATCCAGCCTGCTGCCGGGACAATTGGTGTCGATCTACGGCGCGCGCACCTGCGGCCTTTGCCGCGCCTGCCGCGAGGGCCGCGACAATCTGTGCGAACACGTCTCGGGCGTTCACGGCTTCCATCTCGACGGCTTCGCGCAGGAGAAGATCAACCTGCCAGCTCGCCTGCTCGTCCCTGCCCCGCCCGGCGTGACCGACATCGGCGCGGCGGTGGCGCCCGTTACCTTCGGCACGGTCGAGCACATGCTGTTCGACAATGCCAGGCTGCAACCCGGCGAGACGATCCTCGTCCATGCCGGCGGCTCCGGTATCGGCTCCGCCGCCATCCAGCTCGCCAAACGGATGGGCTGCACCGTCATCACCACGGTCGGCTCGAACGACAAGATCGACAAGGCCAAGGCGCTTGGCGCCGACCATGTCATCAACTATCGCGACGACCGCTTCGAAGGCGTCGTACGCAAGCTGACGAAGAAAAAAGGCGTCGATGTCGTGTTCGAACATGTCGGCGCCGACACTTTCGCCGGCTCGATGCTGTGCCTAAAGCGCGGCGGCCGCCTGGTGACCTGCGGCTCGACATCGGGCGTCTCGACGCAGATCAACCTCATGCAGCTCTTCCAGCAGCAGTTGAAACTGCTCGGCTCCTTCGGCTGCCGCATGGAAAACATGACCAACGCCATGCAGAAGATGGCGGCGGGACAGGTCGCGCCCGTCATCGACACCGAGGTCGGCTTCGATGACATCGACGCCGCGCTGAAGCGCATGGAAGGCCGCGACGTGTTCGGCAAGATCATCCTGCGCATCGCCTGAGGCCTGACGTCGGTGCTCAAGAAGTTCCGCCGCGATCTCAGGTTTCGCTTTGGCCGTCAGCTGCGCCAGGTGAACTACTGGCTGGTCGCGCGCGCCGCCATGATCATCATGTCGGTACTGCGCCTGCTGCCGGTCGACAGCGCGCTGAATTTCGCCGACCGCGTCGCGCGCCTCATCGGCCCAAGGGTCGGACGCCACCAGGTCGCCATCGACAATCTGCGCAAGGCCTATCCGGAGAAGAGCGAGGACGAAATCCAGGCCATCGCCTCCGACATGTGGGGTAATATGGCCCGGCTTGCCGCCGAGTACATCTTTCTCGATGCCCTGTTCGACTATGACCCCGCCGCCAGCAAGCCGGGCCGCGTCGAGGTCAAGGGCATAGAGCACTTTGTCGAGATCGCCGCCGAAAAGCAGCCGCACATCGTCTTCACCGGCCATCTCGGCAATTTCGAGCTCCTACCGGTGGCCGCGGCCACTTTCGGCATGAACATCACCGCGCTGTTCCGGCCGCCCAACAACCCCTATCTCGCCGACTACATCCTTTCGACGCGGCGATCGACCATGGGCGGCTTGCTGCCGTCGATGGCCGGCGCCTCCTTTGCCCTTGCTGGCGTGCTGGAAAATGGCGGCAATATTGGTGTTCTGGTCGACCAGAAGTTTTCCAACGGCCTCGACACGACCTTTTTCGGCCGCCCCTGCCAAAGCAACCGGGTGCTCGGCACGCTTGCCCGCCACTATGACTGCGACGTCTATCCCGCCCGCTGCGTCAGGCTGCCAGGCAATCGCTTCCGGCTCCAGATCGAGGACAAGCTGGTGTTGCCGCGCACAGCCGACGGCAGCGTCGACGTTCACGCCACCACCCAGATGCTCAACGACGTCGTCGAACGCTGGGTGCGCGAGGATCCCGGCCAGTGGATGTGGTTCCACAAAAGGTGGGAGATCACCAAATGGCGGCGCAAGCCCCGCCCGCCGGCAAAAGCACAGCCAGCAAAGAGCTGACGTCTCTCGCGAAGTGCGACTGCCGGCCCTTTGACCGTTCCCATGGCCCCGCGATCCAGACATTCGTAACGTTCCAGGTCAGGAAATCTTAAGCGACCGGAGCGCACATATCCCGCAAGATGATGATCGACCGGGATGGAGCCGTGGCATGACGAATATCGAGATGCCGCGCCTCGACCGTGACGGCATCGAAGACCGTTCGTTCGGCCGTTTTGGCCGGGCATGGTCCCACCTTCGTCGGCATGGCCTGCTTGAGCCGCTGAGGCTGGTTTACCGGCACGGTCCGCGCGCGAGCCTTGGTTTCATCAGGCGAAACATCAGGCATGTCATGGCGGATCGCCTCGCCCGCGAATGGGACCGCCGGCACGGCGTCGATACCGCGGGTTCGATCCAGCTTGCCGCCCTGACCATCGCCGGTCCGCACCGGGCCAAGGGCAACGAAGCCGTATGTACATCGCCCAAGACCTTCGACTTCATCATGAAGTCACTGCCCCGTGACCTCCATGATCATACATTCGTCGATATCGGCTCCGGGAAATCGCGGACCTTGTTGCTGGCGTCGCGGTATTCGTTTGCCGAGATCATCGGCGTGGAGTTCGCCTGCGAACTGGTCGAAATCGCCAGGGCCAACATTGATCGCTTCCGGGATTCGTCACGCAAATGCCGGGCACTCAGTGTCGTCGAAGCCGATGCCGCGGCCTACGGCTTTCCCGAGACGCCCCTGGTGGTTTATTTCTACAATCCCTTTTCAAAGGACGTCTTCGACATCGTCCTGAAAAACCTGGTGTCTTCGCTGGAGCGGCGGCCGCGCAGCTGCTTCGTCATCTATGGAAGTTCCAGCCACCGCGCCATCGATTGGGCAAGGCCCGCAATCCGTGAAACCGGGATTTTCAGGGAATTGTCCGTCAGGCCGATGCCCGGTTTCCTCGACGCGATCCGCCCGATCGACTACGCCGTCTTCCGGTTTCAGGCCGCCGCATAGCCCTTGCCGGCGGCCTTGCGGACGAAACGCGCAACCGTACGCGCCGCGAACGGCGTGCCGGCGGTGAAGCGCATCAGCGGGCCAAAACTGCCGACAGCGCTCGCGCCGATGAAATGCAGGCCGGGAATGCTGGATTCGAAACCGGCGGAGAGCATCGGCATTCCCTCCCGGCGCGCGATCGCACCAAGCGTGTCGGGCGCGAACAGTCCCAGCTTGGCGATATCGATCCGGTAGCCCGTGCCCAGCAACACATGATCGAAAGTCGCGGCATCCTTCTCGAACCGCAATTCGATGCCGTTATCCCTGGCGGAGGCGCCGACGATCCTGCCGCCGGCCCTGATCCTTATCCCGTCGAAATCCGGCCGCAACCAACCGGTCGCGCCAGCGCCGAGACTGCGCCTGTTCAGGCCGGCTCTGGCAACCTCGGGGAACATATGTACGAAACCCGGCACCTCGACCAGCCAGGAGATGGGGAACGGGCCGACCCGAGAAGGCGATGCGAGCCGCTCCGACAGGAAGTCGCGCAAGCTCCAGCTCTGTTTTCCGGATAAGGCCCGGTACCCCAGCCAGTGGACGGGGCCATGGCAGACGAGTTCCACATCCGCGCCGCCGCGCTTGAGCAGCACGGCGGATTCGCAGGCGCTTTGCCCACGTCCGATGACAGCGACACGCTTGCCGCGAAAAGACCCATAGTCGGTATGCTCGCTGGCATGGCTGACCAGCTCGTCAGAAATCCCCTGGAAAACGGTTGGGATCAACTGCTGGTTCATCAGCCCCATCGCCACCACGACCCGTCGCGCGGTGACCGCGTCGCCGTCGGCAAGGGCCAATCGAAACCCGCCATTCGCCAGCTCGACGCGACCTACCCAGCGTGTATCCAGGTCCGGAACCGCCTGGGCTTGAATCCACAATCCATAGCCGACGAAGTTTTCGAGATGCAAGGGTTCGTCTGGCGAGATTCCAAGGGTCTTCGCATAGGAATCCAGCGACAGCGGGCCGTTCGTATGGCCGATATAGGTCGCATGCCAGGGAGAGCGCAGCCTCATGCCCCTCGGCATATGATCGCGCCAGAAAGACATCGCACCGCCAAAGGTTCTCGTATCGATGCCCGCGGCCTTCAGCGCGGAGGCCGCAGCCAGGCCAAAGGGGCCGGCACCGATCACGGCAACTTCGCAGTCCGTCCCTGGGGTGGAAGCGGTCATCTCCGTGGCCTCGCATTTGGCTTTCCGCGATCGGATCGCAGCCGGGAAAGGCAATCCATCATGATGTCGTCCTAGATATTCTCCGGTTAAGATTGCGGAAACGAGATCGCGATGCGGCTTGGCTGATGTCCGCCCTGCCGCCGGCGGCCAAGCTAGCGCAGCAGTCGAAAGATCCGTCTGGTCAGCACTCTCCAGATCGTCAAGGGCAAGTCGATCAAGGCAGGGATCGGATCGCGCGCCATGAATGTCGCCCATGCGCTGACGGAGGCGAACGACCCGAAATAGGCGCGTTTCGTCAGCCTGCCGCTCGCGATCAACTGGCAAGCCGCTACCATGTCGCGCACGAGATACATCCACGATGTGCCCGGCCGCGCCGAGGCAACCGTCGGATTTCGGCCCGACCGGACCGCCCACAGCATCGCGCCAAGATCGACGCCGGCGGCCGCACCCAGTCCAAACCATGTCCAGGGGCGCGGATTGACGTCGAGCACCTTCATCGTGCCATCACGGGCGTCCCGTTTGAACTCGACCTCCACGAGCCCGTGATGCCCGATCGATTCCAGCAGCCGGCGCGCGGCGGCGATCAGTTGCGGTTCATCGACGACCTCGACGAAGGTGCTGGTGTAACCGAAGTCGACCGGATACTGGCGCGTGCGGCGCGCGGTGAATTCCGCCACCGGCGCACCCTCGTTCCAGAGCGCAGCGTAGGAGAACTGACATTCTCCTCCGCCCGGTATCATCTCCTGGACCACGACATTCTCGCCGCCGATCTCCCCGGCCGCCCATTCATAGGCTGACAGGAACGATTTCGGATCATTGGCGAGAACGGCCTTGGCGCGCGCGAAGCGGCTCTTCCCACCCATATTCGGCTTCAGGATGACGGGAAAGCGAAGCTCGGCCCGCGCCGCCTGTTCAGGTGAAGTCACCTCGTAGGTCAGCGGCACGGCGAGTCCAGTTTCGCTGGCGCGGCGATAGAGGAGCGGCTTTTCACATACCCATTTCAGTTGCTGCCATGGCGGCAGCACCACCTCGAACACCGCTGACAATTGATCGATGGCCTGCGACAGGAAGCGAACCTCGGGATCGCCGCCGGCGACCAGAAGAAAGCCACCTAGCCCTTGAGCCTTCGCCAGATCGAGGAGGAAAGCGACGGCGCCGCTGTCGTCGGGACCGGGCCATGTCGTCTTGCGACGGGCGTATCGCGAGAATCGGGGCAACGGGGTGTCGTTGCTCACCAGCCACACAGGTACTTTGCGGATACCCAGGCTCCTGGTGAGCGCCAGGGTTCCATGCGCACCGCCGAGAATAACCACCCCGGCGGGCCGGCTGGGAGCGTGATCGTCCGTCTCTGGCTGGGCAAGCATCCGTCAAATTCCGGCAAAACGACACGCGATGGCGCGTTTCCCGGCGCACCGATTGACCGGCCTGCAAAATGTAAGCGGAGCCTAATAAAGGAGGCCGCACGTCACTATTGATCCATGCCGTCCAGGTTCCGCAAAAGAACCGGAAGCACAAATCCTAGTAACAGCTTCAAGGGATATCCGAACAGATGCAACTTGGCCGGATGCTTTGCCAGCGGTAAAAATGCCGCCTCGAGCGATCGGGCACCGCGACGGGAACCGCATCCGGAACAGGCCCGCAGGCCCGGCATCGACGCACACAATGCTCCTGGACCGGCTCAGCGATTGGCTGCACCGGCCCGGAACAAGAAAGACCGCGCCGCGTGTTGGCGGCGCGTGTGGCAGGCGCTAGTTGGTCACCACGATGCGCGTGTTGCCGAAGCCCACTTCCCGCACCATCGAGTAGAAGGTCGCGGCATTGGCCGTGTGGAGCCGCACGCAGCCATGCGAAGCCGGGCGCCCCAGTTGCCTGACGGCGCCGGTGCCATGAATAGCGTAGCCGCCTTTGAAGAACACGGAGTAAGGCATTGGCGACATGTCGTATTTGCGCGAATACCACATCCGCGCGGTGCGCTGCGGCCGATAGGTTCCGCGCGGCGTGAAATAACCCGGACGGGCGGTGGACACGGCCCATCGATAAACCGTCGAGCCGTATCTGACCGTCATCGTCTGCGTCGACACGTCGATATTCGCCGTCAGCATGGCCGCCTGGCTGGCGACCGATGTGGCGAAAAGCGCGATGGCCATCATCGCTGCCATGAGAAATGACTTTTTCATGCGATCAAACCCCTTTGATGCCCCTTGCTTGTCTGCCCTCACGTGATTTTTCACCTTTTTAATGGCAGGTGAACGGGATAGCACACACTCCTTGATCAATTAGCCAATTCAAAGCAGCGAATTTGAACGATTTCGCGCGATAGTTGCCGCAACGACACGCCGCACGGCATTGATCGACGGGCTTGCAAAACCGCTGAGATCACTGCTCAACTCGCCGCATGAACCAGCGACTCCTCAAGGCGATCGATGCCAGACGCGAAGATCTCATCGCGCTGACCGCCGACCTCATCCGCTTCCCGACCATCAATCCGCCCGGCGAGGCCTACCGGCCATGCGCGGAATATATTGGCGCCCGGCTGAAGAAGCGCGGCTTCGAGATCGAATTCATCCGCGCCGAAGGCACGCCCGGCGACACCGACCGCTACCCGCGCGTCAATGTCGTGGCCCGCTTCGACGGCAGATCACCCGGCCCTTGCGTCCATTTCAATTCGCATATCGACGTGGTCGAGGCCGGCGATGGCTGGAGCGTCGATCCCTTTGCCGGCATCGTCAGGGACGACAGGGTCTATGGCCGCGGCGCCTGCGACATGAAAGGCGGCCTGGCCGCTTCCATCATCGCGGTCGAGGCCTTCATGGATGTCTTCCCCGATTTTCCCGGTGCCATCGAGATATCGGGCACGGTCGATGAAGAGTCCGGCGGCTTCGGCGGTGTCGCCCATCTGGCCAGGCTCGGCTATTTCTCGAAGCCCCGGGTCGACCATGTCATCATCCCCGAGCCGCTGAACAAGGACCGCATCTGCCTGGGCCACCGTGGCGTCTGGTGGGCGGAAATCGAGACCAAGGGCGAGATCGCGCACGGCTCGATGCCCTTCCTCGGCGACAATGCGGTGCGCCATATGGGTGCCGTGCTGCAGGCCTTCGAGGAGGAGTTGTTCCCGGCGCTCGACCGCAAAATGACGCGCATGCCGGTCGTTCCCGAGGGCGCTAGGCGCTCGACCATGAACATCAATTCCATCCACGGTGGCCAGACCGAGGATTTCCGGCCCGGCCTGCCCTCGCCCAACGTGCCCGATTCCTGCCGGCTGACCATCGACCGCCGCTTCCTGCTCGAGGAAGATCTGGCCACGGTCAAAGGCGAAGTGACCGGTATTTTGGAGCGGCTGAAGCGCGAGCGCAAAAAGTTCGACTATGAAATCCGCGACCTCATGGAAGTGTTGCCGCTGATGACCGAGCGTGACGCGCCGGTGGTAAAGGCAGTGGCGCAAGGCATTCATGCCATCTTCGACCGCGAGCCCGACTACGTCATTTCGCCCGGCACCTACGACCAGAAGCACATTGCCCGCATCGGCCATATCTATGACTGCATCGCTTATGGGCCCGGCATTCTCGACCTCGCTCACCGGCCGGATGAGTGGGTCGGCATTTCGGACATGGTGGAATCGGCCAAAGTGATGGCCATCGGCCTCAATGTGCTGCTGCGCGGCACCGCGGCGGGATAGGCCCCGGCCGGCAAGCTTCGGCCGGCCAATGAAGCCAGCGGAGAAAAACATTCCCGGCCACGCCGCCGCACAGCATGAAACGCAATTTACTCCCGCGCGAAATCACGCTTCTATCCGCATGGTTCGAGCGCATGTCTGACCACACGGGGAGTTGCACGATGAAATTGTGGAAAACCATTCTGGCCGCGGCAGTCCTGACGCTGGCCGCCGCCGGCACCTCGGCGTTCGCCGCGCGCACCGATCTCGTCATCGGCATTCCGCTGGAGCCCCCGCATCTCGATCCGACGGCAGGAGCGGCCGCGGCCATCCGGGAGGTCACCTATGCCAACGTCTTCGAGGGCCTTACCCGCATCGGCCCCAACAGCGAAGTCCTGCCGGACCTCGCCGAGAGCTGGACCGTCTCGGACGACGGCAAGGTCTATACGTTCAAGCTGCACACCGGCGTGAAATTCCACGACGGCGCCGACTTCAGCGCCGACGACGTGAAATTCTCACTCGACCGTGCCCGCGCGGAAAACTCGCTCAACGCGCAAAAGCAACTCTTTGCCGCCATCGACAAGGTCGAAGTGGTCGACCCCGCCACGGTGAAGATCACGCTGACCCACCCGCAGGGTGGTTTCCTCTACAATATGGGCTGGGGCGACGCGGTGATCGTGTCGCCGAAATCCGCCGACACCAACAAGGAAAAGCCCGTTGGCACCGGGCCTTTCAAGTTCGACAGCTGGGCCAAGGGCTCGTCGATCACCCTGGTGAAATCGGACCATTACTGGGGCGCGCCCGTATTCCTCGAAAAGGTCGAGTTCCGCATCGTTCCCGATGCCGCGGCCGCTGTGCCGGCGCTGCTTTCCGGCGACATCCAGGCTTTCCCCTTCTTCGATCCCGACAGCGTCGCCCAGGTCAAGGACGATCCCCGCTTCAAGGTCGTGGTCGGCGCCACCGAAGGGGAGACCATCCTGTCGATCAACAACAAGCAGCCGCCCTTCGACAAGCTGCAGGTGAGGCAGGCGATCTCCTATGCGCTCGACCGCAAGGCGATCATCGATGGCGCCTCGGCCGGGCTCGGCCTGCCGATCGGCTCGCATATGTCGCCGACCAACAAATACTATGTCGACCTCACCGGCCGCTATCCGCACGATGTGGCCAAGGCCAAGGAACTTCTGAAGGAAGCAGGACTGGAGAACGGCTTCAAGGCGACGCTGAAGCTGCCGCCACCCTCTTATGCGCGCCTCGGCGGCGAGATCATCGCCTCGGAACTGCGCGACGTCGGCATCAACCTTGAGATCATCCCGGTCGAGTGGGCGCAATGGCTGGACCAGGTGTTCACCAAGAAGGACTATGACCTGACCATCGTTTCCCATACCGAACCGAACGACATCGATATCTATTCGCGCAAGGACTATTACTTCAATTACGACAACCCCACCTTCAACAAGGTCATCGCCGATCTGGACGTGACGACCGATGAGGCCAAGCGCAAGGAACTCTACGCCGAGGCGCAGAAAATCCTGGCCGACGACGCCGTGGTCGGCTTCCTCTACGAACTGCCGAAGGTCGGCGTCTGGGACGCCAAGCTGCAGGGCCTGTGGGAAAACGCGCCGATCCCCGCCAACGACCTGACCAAGGTGAAGTGGAGCGAGTGAGGCTGTTGGGCAATAGGCGACGCTTGCGTTCCGTCACGCCCCCCTCTGCCCTGCCGGGCATCTCCCCCTCAAGGGGGGAGATTGGCAGTTTCTACGCCCGCGATTTCAATGCAGTGTTGCTTATCGGCAAAGGCCCTGATGAAAGAGCGATCTCCCCCCTTGAGGGGGAGATGTCCGGCAGGACAGAGGGGGGCCTCATAGAACTCTGCCGTGCCCAGTTGTTTGCTTTCGCAACTGCACCCCTTCACCGCCCATGATCGCCTACCTCCTCAAGCGCCTCGCCATCGCGCTCGCCACGCTGATCCTCGCATCCATCGTCGTGTTCGCCGTGCTGGAAATCCTGCCCGGCGATCCGGCACGGCTGATGCTGGGCATGAACGCAAGCGCCGATCAGATCGAGCTACTGCGCGACCAGATGGGCCTCAACGCGCCGCTGATCTGGCGCTACCTGCATTGGGCCGGAGGCCTGCTCAGCCTCGATTTCGGCCGTTCCTACACCTATTCGGTGCCGGTCATCGATCTGGTGCGTGAGCGGCTTGCCGTGTCGCTGCCGCTGGCGCTGATCGCGCTTGCGCTCTCCACCGTCATTGCCATTCCGGTCGGCCTGTTTTCCGCCAGCCGGCGCGGGCGCGCCGGCGACACGATTTCGATGGGCGCCGCGCAGCTTGGCGTCGCGGTGCCCAATTTCTGGTTCGCGCTGATGCTGATCTATGTCTTCGCCGTCTGGCTGAGGCTGGTGCCGGCCGGCGGTTTCCCGGGCTGGAGCGCCGGCATCTGGCCGGCGCTGAAATCGTTGCTTCTGCCGGCCGTGGCGCTCGCCCTGCCCCAGGCTGCGATCCTGGCGCGCGTCACCCGGTCGGCTCTGATCGAGGTGCTCAACGAGGATTATATCCGCACCGCCCGCGCCAAGGGCCTGCCCTATCGCACCGTCCTGTGGCGGCACGCGCTACGCAACGCCATGATCCCGGTGCTGACCATCCTCGGCCTGCAATTCGCCTTCCTGCTTGCCGGCACCATCATCATCGAGAATGTCTTCTATCTGCCGGGCCTCGGCCGCCTGGTCTTCCAAGCCATTACCCAGCGTGACCTGATCGTCGTCGAAAGCGTCGTCATGCTGCTGGTCGCCGCCGTCATCGCCGTCAATCTCCTGGTCGACTTTTCCTATGCGGCGGTAGACCCGCGCCTGAGAAGCCGGTCATGACGCTCCACATCGACATCCCCGAGGAGACGCTCGGCGGCATCCTCGCCAAGGCATTCAGGAACACCGCTTTCCTGACCGGCTTCGTCATATCAGTGCTGATTCTGCTGATGGCCGCGACTTCCTACGTCTGGACGCCCTACGATGTGACGAAGCTGGTCATAGCCGACAAGACGCAAGGCCCCTCGCTGGCGCATTGGTTCGGCACGGACCATTTCGGCCGTGACATCCTGTCGATGGTCATGGTCGGCGCCCGCAATTCCATCGCCGTGGCACTGGTGGCGGTCGGCATCGGCATGGGCGTCGGCGTGCCGCTCGGCGCCTTTGCAGCGGCGCGCGGCGGGCTCGTCGACGAGGCGCTGATGCGCATCAACGATCTCGTCTTCGCCTTCCCCGCACTGCTGTCGGCGATCATGATCACCGCCATCTTCGGCCCGGGCGCGGTCAACGCCATCATCGCCATCGGCATCTTCAACATCCCGGTCTTTGCCCGCGTCGCGCGCGCCGGCGCGCTGGCCATCTGGCCGCGTGAATTCATCCTTGCCGCACGCGCCGCCGGCAAGAGCAGCACGCAGATCACGATCGAACATGTCCTGCCCAACATCGCCACGCTGCTCCTGGTGCAAGGCACCATCCAGTTCGCGCTGGGCATCCTGGCGGAGGCCGGGCTTTCCTATCTGGGCCTCGGCGCCCAGCCGCCAATGCCGAGCTGGGGCCGCATGCTGTTCGACGCACAGACCCGCATGGTGGCAGCACCATGGATGGCGATCTTCCCCGGCATGGCGATCGTCGTCACCGTGCTCGGCCTGAACCTGCTCGGCGACGGCATCGCCGACATTCTCGACCCGAAATCGCGGCGGCAACGATGAGCCTGCTCGAGATCGAGAACCTGTCGCTGACCATCGGCGACACACCGATCCTAAGAGGTGTGGAGCTTTCCGTCGCGCCCGGCGAAGTGATGGGGCTGGTTGGCGAATCAGGCTCCGGCAAGTCGATGACTGCTTTGACGGTGATGCGGCTTCTGCCACACGCAGCTCGGGCCGCCGGGCGCGTCACATTCGACGGCATCGATATCCTCGCCGCCACCGAGGACCAGATGTGCGCTTTGCGCGGCGACGACATCGGCATGGTGTTCCAGGAGCCGATGACGGCGCTCAATCCGGTGAAAACCATCGGCGAACAGGTCGCCGAAGGTATACGCTGGCACACCAGGGCCACGCGGGCCGATGCCGAGCAGCGGGCCCGCAGGATGCTCGACCGCGTCGGTCTGCCCGAGGCGAAATTCCCGCTGTCGCGCTATCCGCACGAACTGTCCGGCGGCCAGCGCCAGCGCGTCGTCATCGCCATCGCCTGCGCGCTGAAACCGAAACTGCTGATCGCCGACGAACCGACGACAGCGCTCGACGTCGTGCTGCAGGCGCAGATTCTCGACCTCCTGCGCGACCTCGTGGCCGAGAGCCGCATGGGCCTGCTGCTGATCTCGCACGACCTTGCCGTGGTGACAGAGATGTCGGACCGCATCACCATCCTGCGCCATGGCGAGGTGATGGAGTCCGGCGACACGGCGCGCACGCTGTCGGAACAGCTGCATCCCTACACGCGCCAGCTGGCGCTGGCCTCGATGCATGTGCCGGCGCGTGCGCGGCCGCATGGTGCCGAAAGCAGCCAACCCTTGCTGCAGGTCGAAGGCGTCACCCGCGACTATGCCGGCCGCCGCGTCTCGTTGTTCCGCCGCGCGCCCGATATCCGCGCGGTCGACGATGTCTCGCTGTCGATGGCGCCAGGCCAGTCGGTGGCGCTGGTCGGCCGCTCCGGCTGCGGCAAGTCAACGCTTGCCCGCATGATCCTGGCGCTGGACCGCCCGAGTTCGGGCACGATCCGCTTTCGCGGCGAAACCATCACCGGCAAGAGCGAGCCCGAATTGAAACCGGCCCGGCGCGACATGCAGGTGGTCTTCCAGGACCCTTACGGCTCCTTCGACCCGCGCCAGAAGGTGGAAAAACTGGTCGCCGAACCCCTGCATGTGCTGGAGAAAAAGCCGACACGCGCCGAGCGCCGTGAGATGGTGGCACATGCCCTGCACGAGGTCGGCCTCGGCCAGGGCGACATGGACAAATACCCGCATGAGTTCTCGGGCGGCCAGCGTCAGCGCCTGTCGATCGCGCGCGCCATCATCACGCGCCCCAAACTGGTCGTCGCCGACGAGCCGGTCTCGGCGCTCGATGTCTCGATCCGCGCCCAGATCCTCGACCTGTTCGCCGAACTCAACCACAAGCTCGGCATCGCCTATCTCTTCATCACCCACGACCTGACCGTCGCCCGCGCCATCACGGACGAGGTTCTGGTCATGCACGAGGGCAGGATCGTCGAGCGTGGCAAGACGAGCGAAGTGCTGGATCACCCCCAATCGGAGGCCGCCAAAGCGCTGGTTGCAGCAGCGCCCGATCTGCACCGCGCGATCGCGCGCAGGATGCAGGAACAGGGGTGACGGCCGCCTCTACTCCTGCGGCTTCACGACATCGACCGGGCTGATATCGAGCAGGTCGAGCGTGCGCCGCAGCAGCCGCACCTCGGTCTCGGACAGTTGCGAATCCGCTTTGGCGATCTCCGCCATGTGCTGCGCCAGCAGCCTGCGCCGTTCGACATCGAGATCACGAAACAGTGCGATTGCCTGCGAGCCGTTGGTCTCGTAGCCGAACTCGTTGAGATATTCGATGACCGCGTCGATGCTGCTTTCCGGTATGTCGAAAGCCTCCTTGCAAATGCGCCGGAAGGCAACCATCTCGCTCTCGCTGACCGTTCCGTCCGCCAGGATCATGCGAAACAGCATCAGCAGCTCCGCCGACAGCACGGGATCGTCCGCCACCTTGCGCACGCCCGGGTCGCCGTCAAAGATCGAGCGTATCTGGTCCAGCAATGCGAACGCCATGAGCGGCCCCTTTCCGATTCCTCTTCACTAGAGTTAGCGCGGAATCGGCCTTGCGCAAACGGGGCGGCCATGATCGAACGCCTCCTATCTCAGCGAACCGGCATTCGTCACGCCAATGATCGACCTCAGCCTGCAAACCGTCGCCATGCTCGCCTTCGCGGCCTTTGCCGCCGGCTTT
>NZ_JAFKIC010000154.1 GCF_017306585.1 Mesorhizobium sp.
GGCCACCACGTCGCCGAACTTCTTGGTCACGTCGCGGATGCGCACGAACGGCTTGGCGTTGGGATCGCGCCACGGCCTGGTGTCGGCGGCGCCGAGGTCGGCACTCAGGCTAGCCACCGCATAGGTCTGTGCGGGCTGGCTGATGCTGCCGGTAATCTCGGCGTGTTTATCGGGCTTGGCGACCGCCGCCGGATCGGCGGGCGTCGTTCCGACCTCGCTTTCGGCGCGTTCGAGCAGCGGGCCGAGACGGCCGTGACGCTGGCTGAGTTGTGTCTGGCGTTCGAGCAGTTCGCTGACCTTGGTCTCCATCAGTTGCTGGTCGAGCAACTGCCGGCTGGTGATGCGGTCGACCTGTGCGCGAAGCGCCGAGATGCGGTCCTCGTAGGCTTGCTGCATGCGTGCCTGCCGCGCCGTGGTCGCGCCGATCAGGTCGTCGCGCAGCACGAGGTAGGATGTGGCCAGGAGGTAACCGATGGCAATGGCGGCCAGCGCCGAGCCGATGAATGCCGCGAGCCAGGGCCGGATCGTGAAGTGCCGGATTTCGTTGCCGCGGGCGATGATGACCGTATGGGGTTCCTTGCGCCTGCCAAAGACCGCTGACTGACCGGTTGCGTTCACGGGACCAAGCTTTCGTTACGACACCACGACAGCTCGATTACACATTATTAGGGTTAACAAAGGCTTGCCGGATTGAATGCGCGGCGATGAGTGCACGCGGCGCGGGCAAAGGGTTGCATGAAAACAGCCGATGGAGCGGCCGTCGTAGCGCTAGATCATTGGCGATGGGTAGCAGCAATACCAGCAGAACGGCCCGTTGCTCGCGGATCAATGCCCAGAGTTCCTTAACCGTATTCGATTGCATTTACTTGACGTTTTTCGATTAAAGGCATGATGGGGTTTGGGGTTTATTGAAGATGGCGGTGCAAGGGATGCTGAGCGATCTGGTTGGCAAGATCCTAGACAAGATGTCGGGCAGCAGTCTGCTGGCGACCGGGCTCTTATTGCTGACCGCCCTTGTCAGTGCGCTCGTGGCTTATTGGCGTACGGTCGAGGAGAAAAGCTGGAAAGAGTTCTTCGAGTTCGTCGTCCCGCATGAAGTCATCACCCACCCCTCGGCGAAAGCTGACCTGATGTTCTGGGTAACCAGGAAGGCGCTGATGCCCTTCCTGATGCTGCCCGCTGGAATTGTTTTCGTCACGGCGGTGGGCTACGCCACCAACTGGCTGATTTCGACACTGTTCCAGTTCCAGCCGCCTCTGATGGAGGGGCCGGCAGGACCGGTGACGGTGCTCATCTTCACCATCACCATGCTGCTCGCCTACGACATTTCCTATTACCTCTATCATGTTGCCCAGCATCGCTATCCCGTGCTTTGGGAATTGCACAAGGTGCATCACTCGGCCGAAGTGTTGGTCGGGATCACCAAGGACCGGGTCCACCCGCTCGACGAGCTGATGAATCGAGCCTGGGACGGCGTCATCGTCGGCGTCTGCTTCGGCATCTGGTCGCTGATTTCGCTGAATCTGGTCGAACTGACCGTCTTTGGCGTCAATGTCTATGTCATGCGCAACATCCTGATGATGGATTTCGTCAGGCACACGCATTTCAAGATCTCATTCGGCCCGCTCAACAATTTGATACTGTGTCCTCATTGGCACCAGCTGCATCACAGCACCGATCCACGCCACTACGACAAGAATTTCGGGCTGCTTTTCTCGTTCTGGGATCGGCTCTTCGGAACATTGTGCGTGCCGAAGCCCGACGAGGACTTCAAGTTTGGACTGGTCGACCGCGATGTGCGCGACTACCAGTCGCTGGCCGGCCTCTATCTCATGCCGCTGAAGCGGATGTGGCGGCATATTGCAAGGCGTATCCGGCCAGGAAAGCTACGGGCCTCGCGATCATCGGAGGGGACACGGCCATGAACGCTCCCTTCGTGCTCACGATCCCGCGGACACGCACCTTCGAAATCGTGACATCGGCGACGCGCCTGGTCGAGATCGCACCGGCCTGGGATGCGCTCTGGCAGCGTGCCGGCGGGCTCG
This sequence comes from Mesorhizobium sp., assembly GCF_017306585.1. Lineage (GTDB taxonomy): Bacteria > Pseudomonadota > Alphaproteobacteria > Rhizobiales > Rhizobiaceae > Mesorhizobium. The sequence goes on from NZ_JAFKIC010000154.1 coordinate 2,046, forward strand.
TCTTCCAGCACCCTGACTGGATCGCGGCCTGGTGGGGCACCACCCCGCATCGGGAACGGCGCACTCTCAGGATCGGGCTTGCCTGGAACGGCGAACGGCTCGACGGCGTGATAGCGCTCGCTACCTTCAGGCGCTCCGGTATCCGCATGCTCGAATGGGCGGCAAAGGATCACAGCGACTATGGCGATGCGCTGGTTGCGCCCGACAGCGATCCGCAGGCGATCTCCCGCCTGTGGCAGTATATTTTTGATCAGGGCGGCTTCGACCTCATCTATCTCAACCGTCTGCTGCCGGATGCCGGTGTTCATGCCCTTCTGGACCCGGCCTCGGGCCATGGCACGGCGCTTCGGCCCAATCACCGCAGTGAAATCAGCTACCGTGTCGCGGGTCCCTGGCAGCGAGGTGCGGAGTGGTTCGAGACGCTGTCCAAGAAAGGCCGGCAGAACTACCGTCGTGGCCGCAAGTTCCTGGAAGAAAGCGGGACACTGCGTTTCCGTTTGCTCGATGCGGGCGAGCCGCGCGAGCCGCTGCTTGCGCGGGTCGCGGCGTTGAAGCGCCTCTGGCTCGCCCGGCATGGCCGCGTTTCGGATCTGTTTGACAAGGACTCGCCGGTTCTCTCAGCGCTTGTTTCGGTGCTGGCCGAGCTCGGGCTGTTGCGGATCTTCGTGCTGGAACTGGACGAGAAGGTCATCGCCGTCTCGATCAATTTCGAGCAGCACGGCACGATGATGGCCTTCATCACCACCTATGATCCCGAATACGAGCGCGCCTCGCCGGGTATGGTCTTGATGATGGATTATATTCAGTGGTCGCTCGACCGTGGCCTTGCCAAGGTCGATTTTCTCTGCGGCGGCGAGGATTTCAAGCGGCGCTTCGCCACGCAATCGGTCACGCTGTCGTCGATGATCGGCGCGCGCGGTTTGCGCGGTCATCTCGCCGCGATGGCCGATCATGTGAACCATGTTTCGAAATCCTGGCGGGTGCAGCCACAGCCCAAGGCTGAAACGTCAGACGAGTAAGTACGCCCTGTTTCGGCACGACCAGAATTGTCGATTGAGTTCGTGGGCCACGCTCAAAGCGCGCGCACGGCCTCGAGCACTTCCTCGGCATGGCCCTTGACCCGGACCTTGCGCCAGATCCGGGCGATCCGGCCGTCGCGGCCGATCAGGAACGTCGCGCGCTCGACACCCATGTATTTACGGCCATACATCGATTTCTCGACCCACAGATGATAGGCCTCGATAACCCCGCGCTCCTCGTCGGCGGCGAGGTCGATGGTAAGGTTGTATTTCGACTTGAACTTGTCATGCTTCTTGACGGGATCGGGTGAGAGGCCGATCACGACAGCGCCGGCCTTTTCGAATTCCGGCTTCAGCTGTGAAAAGCTGATGGCTTCCTGCGTGCAGCTTGTTGTGTCGTCCTGCGGATAGAAATAGAGCACCACGGGCTTGCCGGCGGACGCGGCAAGGCTAAGTGAACCACCGCCATCCCGGGGCAGGTCGAATTGCGGTGCGGGGTCGCCCACGACGAGGTCAGCCATATCGATGCCCTTGTTTGAGGTTACGCGCGAAGCCACACCGATATAGTGTCGACCGGGGATTCGTCCACGAGCGAATTCGTACAACGGAAGAGAGTTTGGATCAGGAGCATCCGCAGCACGAGAAGATAAGGTTCAGGCGGGATGAGATCACCGACCTGGGGGCCTTGCCGTCCGCGTGCCGCGTCCCGCCGCTTGGTCAGGCCTCGATCGGCCGCGGTTTTCGCATTCTTTCGCGGGTCTTTGCCGGCGTGGTCGCCCTCATGCTGCTGGCCGCGGCGGCCGTCTATCTCATCGGCCTCTCCGGCATCGGATCGGACCGGCTGCGCGTCGAGGCCGAGAGCGCCATCGAGCGGCTGGCTGGTATGGATGTGCGTGTCGCGGTCGGGCCTGCCCGCATCACGCTCGACAGCTCCAGCTTCGTCGCCCTCCAGGTAAGCGATGTCAGCCTGAAGACTCCCGACGGCAAGGCCATGGCAGATGCGGGACGCGTGCGTTTCGGCGTCCGCCTCGTGCCGCTGCTGTGGGGTGAGGTGCGCTTGACCAGCGCCAGGATTTCGGATGCGCGCATCGTCACCGCGACCATGCCGTCTGGCGGCGATTGGACCGCCGAATTGCGCAACGAGGACGGTCTTGTCGATCCGGAGAAACTGTCCGACGCGGTGTTCGGCAACATCCACCGTGCGCTCGACGCGGTGCGGGAAGATTCGATGCGCCGCATCGATCTCAGCAATGTCGAATTCGTGCTGCCCGAAACCGGAGCGGTCAAGCTGATCAAGATCGCGAACGCCACGGTCGTTCAGTCGGGCCCCAGTGGCATGGAGTTTTCCTCCGAGGCCGATGTCGATGGCAGGATCGTCACCGTTGCGGCCTCCGCCACCCGCGATATCGCGGCGCATCGGGTGACGGCTCTGAATGCGAGCATCGATCTGGCGGATGCCGGGGGTGCCACTGCCGGCTCCGGCAGGCTTGGCGCCATCGCTTTGAAGCTGACGGGATCGGAAGGGTCCGGCGTCACCGCGTCGAGCCTGAGGGCGACCCTGTCGTCCACCGGGTCGGTGCTCGATCTTGGCTCGCGCGGCCTACTGCCGGCCGACGTCGATGTCGACGCCACGCTTGTCCGTGGCAGCAACAAGATCCAGGTGGACAAGCTGCTGCTGAAAACCGGCCGGTCCTCATTCGATTTCGGCGGTTCGATAGGGCCCAAGCCGGCGACGGGAGCGGCGGGCGAGGAGCCTTCCTACCGCTACGACCTGACCAGCGATGGTTCGACCCTCGCGCCCTCGGAGTCGCCGGAGCCGGCGCTGACCTTCCTGGCGCGCCTCGCCGGCGTCTACGAGACCAGGAGCCACAAGCTGGTGGCCGAGCAGATCGCGGTGCGGTCCTCGCCGTCGAGCGAGGTGCTCGGCACCGCTGCCGTGCAGTTCGTCGACGGCAAGGCCCCTGGCATCAACCTGGCGCTCAACGTGCACGACATGCCGGTCTCGCACGTCAAACAGCTCTGGCCGTGGTTTTCGGCGCGCAATGCCCGGCTCTGGGTGCTCGACAATCTGTTCGGCGGCCGCGTCGTCGATGCCAATCTCCAGTTCCAGGTGGTGCCGGATCGCCTTGGCAACGGTGTGCCGCTTTCGGCCAACGAGGTTTTCGGCCGCTTCCAGATCGAAGGATCGCGTTTCGATACCGCTGGCCGCATTCCACCGATCCGCGACGCTGTCGGCGTTGTCGCCTTCCATGGCAATGACGTTGATATTGCCTTGTCTTCCGGCACGGTGTTCATGCCCAGCGGCCGGACAGTGGCGGCCAGCAACGGCACGCTGACGGTCAAGGAAGCGAACCATCCGCCGGTCATCGGCGCGCTTGACATCGATGTCGAAGGAGAGGCGCCGGCCGTCGCCGAACTGGCCTCCTACGAGCCGATCAACGCCATGCGCCATGTCGGCTTCCTGCCGGACGACCTCTCCGGCAGCGTCACCGGTCACGTCAAGGCGGACATTCCGCTGCAGTCCGGCGTCGACACGTCGAAACTCGATTGGCTGGTGTCGCTCGACTACACCGGCCTCTCACTGGCCAAGCAATTCGAGGGGCAGACCGTGACGGATGCCGACGGTTCGATCACTGTCGATCCGGAAAAGGCCGTCATTTCCGCCAAGGCATCGCTGAACGGCATTCCGGCCGAACTCGACCTCATCGAGCCGCTGGCCGATGACGGGCCGCCGCGCAGCCGCAAGGTTGCCCTGGTGCTCGATGACAAGACCCGCGCTGCCGCCATGCCCGGGCTGACCCCGCTGCTGGGCGGAACCGTCAAGGTGGCGATCGACAAGAGCGGCAGCGGCAACCAGAATGTCTCGGCCGACCTGACCAATGCCCGGCTGGACATTCCCTGGGCCGGCTGGAGCAAGGGGGCAGGGGTTCCCGCGACCGTCACCTTCGTCATGACCAAATCGGGTGACACCACGACGCTGTCGGACTTCGACCTCGACGGCAAGACATTCTCCGTCGACGGCAGCATCGTGCTGGTCAACGGCGCCCTGTCCTCGGCCAAATTCAGCAAGGTCACCTTGAACAGGGGGGACGATGTCGCGATTTCGGTGAAGCGGTCGGGCAAGGGCTATGCCGTCAACATTTCGGGCAATGCGCTCGACGCGCGCTCGCTTATCAAGCAGTTCACATCCGATGTGGACACCGCGACCAAGACGACGGGGACAGACAATATTTCCGTCAGCGCCGATGTTGAACAGCTCACCGGCTTCCATGACGAGCAACTGTCCAACCTGAAGCTCGACTACAGCGCGGCCGGCTCCCGGGTGAACGGGTTGAAGGTCAGCGCCACGGCGAGTTCGGGCGCGGCCATAGCGATCAGCAACACCACTGGCGACGGCCGGCGCTCGCTCAATGTGCAGTCGGCGGACGCGGGCGCGATACTGCGGTTCCTCAATGTCTATGAGCACATGGAGGGCGGGTCGATCACGCTGGCGATGACCGGAGCCAGCGACGGGCCGATGAAGGGCAAGGTCGATACCAGCAACTTCTTCGTCGTCAACGAACCGAAACTGGCTTCCATCGTCTCGACCACGCCGGCCGGCGATAACCGCAGCCTCAACCAGGCGGTCAAGGGTTCTCTCGACACGTCGCGCGTCAAGTTCGAGCGCGGTTACGCCGAGATCGAGAAGGGCGGCGGCTACCTGAAGCTGGCCAATGGCGTGCTGCGCGGGCCGCGCATCGGCACGACGTTCCAGGGCATCCTCTATGACCAGAACAACAATATGGACATGACCGGCACCTTCATGCCGGTCTATGGCCTCAACCGCATCTTCGGCGAACTGCCGATCGTCGGCGCCCTGCTGGGCAATGGCCGCGACCGCGGCCTGATCGGCGTGACCTACCGGCTGCGGGGCAATGCCAACAAGCCGGTGCTCGACATCAACCCGCTCTCGGTGATCGCGCCGGGAATATTCAGGTCGATCTTCGAGTACAGGTGAGCAGCCTCAGGCCGGCCTCACCAGCACGTGTTTTTTCCTGCCCAGTGAAAGCTTTACGACGTTTTCCGGACTCAGATCCTGAGGCGTGACCGTGCGCCGGTCGTCGCCGACTGGTTGATCGTTCAGGCGCACGGCGCCGCCCTGGACGTGCCGCCGGGCTTCGCCATTTGAGGATGCCAGCCCCGCTGTGACCAGCAGCGACAGGATGCCTATGCCAGCTTCCAGCTTGGCGCTTTCGACCTCGACGGTCGGCAGCGACTCGGCAAGCGCGCCTTCCTCGAACGTCTTGCGCGCGGTGTCGCTGGCCTGTTCGGCGGCCGGGCGGCCATGCAGCAGGGCGGTGATTTCGGTCGCCAGCACCTTCTTGGCCTCGTTGATCTCGGACCCGCCGAGTTGCGCGAGGCGGGCGACCTCGTCCAGCGGCAGCGTCGTGTAGAGCTTCAGGAAGCGGCCGACATCGGCATCCTCGGTGTTGCGCCAGTACTGCCAGAACTCATAGGGGCTCAGCATCTCCGCATCGAGCCAGACCGCGCCCGAGGCCGACTTGCCCATCTTGGCGCCCGACGAGGTGGTCAGCAGCGGCGTCGTCAGCGCGTAGAGCTGCGCGTCCTCCATCCGGCGGCCGAGATCGATGCCGTTGACGATGTTGCCCCACTGGTCGGAGCCGCCCATCTGCAGGCGGCAGCCGAGCCGCTTGTAGAGCTCGACGAAATCATAGGCCTGCAGGATCATGTAGTTGAATTCGAGGAACGACAGCGACTGCTCGCGATCAAGCCTCAACTTCACGGAATCGAAGGCAAGCATGCGGTTGACGGAAAAGTGACGACCGACATCGCGCAGGAAATTGACGTATTTGATCTCCATCAGCCAGTCGGCATTGTTGACCATGACGGCATCGTTCGGCCCGCCCCCGAATTTGAGGTAAGGCGCGAAGTTGCGGCGGATGCCGACGAGATTGTCCTCGATATCCTGCGGGGTCAGCAGCTTGCGCGCCTCGTCCTTGAACGACGGATCGCCGATCATCGAGGTGCCGCCACCCATCAGCGCGATCGGCCGATGCCCGGTCTGCTGCAGCCAGTGCAGCATCATGATCTGGATCAGCGAGCCGGCGTGCAGGCTTTTGGCGGTCGCGTCGAAGCCGATATAGGCCGTCACCGTCTCCGTCGCGAAAAGCTTGTCGAGGCCGGCATCATCCGAAGTCTGGTGGATGAAACCGCGCTCGCTCATCGTGCGCAGGAAATCGGATTTGAAGGCAGACATGTTTTCTTTCCCGAAAGCGTCCGGCCGCCAAGGCGCGGGCATCTATGAACGGGCGCGTTTAGCATCCGAGCGCGGTCAGCAAAAGTGGAATTGACGAATTGACGAATTGAGGAATTGGAGAAATGGCCAGTTCCCCAGTTCCCCAGTTCCCCAGTTCCCCAGTTCCCCAGTTCCCCAGTTCCCCAGTTCCCCAGTTCCCCAGTTCCCCAGTTCCCCATTCTCAGTTCCCCAGTTCCCCCATGCTTGCTTCATCGGTTCGGCTGGCGTAATGAGGCCCTTCGCCACAAGGTTCTTGCAGCCCACGACCTAGAGCGGCACCGCACGGCATCCACGAATGCCATATCGACGACAGAGCCCCTACGCGAAATGCCGGACGCATTGATATCCATCGTCATTCCTTGCAGGAACGAGGCGGCAAACCTGCCGCTGCTGATCGACGAGATCGAGGCCGCGATGGCTGGACGCGACTTCGAACTGATCATTGTCAATGACGGTTCGACCGACGACACAGCCGGTGTTCTTGCCCAGCAGGCAACACTTCGGTCCTTTCCGGTGCGTGAGTTGCGGCACCAGAAATCCGCCGGCCAGAGCCTGTCGGTCCGTTCGGGCGCCTGGGCGGCACGCGGCGGCATCGTCGCCACCATCGACGGCGACGGCCAGAACGATCCCCAGTATATTCCGGTGCTGGTCGACGCCCTGCGCCAGGCCGGTCCGGATTTCGGCGCCGCGCAGGGCCAGCGCCTGAAGCGCCGCGACAGCAAGGTCAAGCAACTGGCGTCGCGTTTCGCCAACTGGCTGCGCAACGCCATCCTGCATGACGAGACGCGGGATACCGGCTGCGGTCTGAAGGCGGTCCACACCGATATCCTGCGCAAGCTGCCGTTCTTCGACGGCACCCATCGCTTCGTCCCGGCCCTGGTCATCCAGGAAGGCTACCGCGTCGTGCATTGCGACGTCGTCGACCGCTCGCGCCGGCACGGCAAGTCGAACTACGGCATTTTCGACCGCGGGCTGCAGGGCGCACTCGATCTCGGCGGCGTCTGGTGGCTGCGCCGCAGGCGCCGCAGGATGCCAAAAGTAGAGGAAATCAAGCGTGGTTAATGTGCTTCAGGAATTGGGGACCTGGCTTCATCAGGTCTTCATCAAGCAATTCGACGCCTGGGTTCTGCTCGGCTTCATCGCACAGTTCTTCTTCACCATGCGCTTCGTCGTCCAGTGGCTGGCCTCCGAGAAGGCCAAGCGCAGCGTGGTGCCGGTAGCCTTCTGGTTCTTCTCCCTGTTCGGCGGCGGCCTGCTCCTGATCTATGCGATCCAGCGCCAGGACCCGGTGTTCATCGCCGGCCAGGCAATGGGCATGTTCATCTACATCAGGAATCTCTGGCTGATCGCCAATGAGCGCAAGGCGGCGATGAGCAAGGTTGATTGACATTCGGCGCGTGAGGACTTGGGCGTATCGGGAAAAATGATCGGCGAGGCTGAGGCATGGCGTTGAACAGGAACTATATCCTCCTTTTCCTGTTCAGCCTGGTGATGACGGTTTCGGGGCTGGCATCCATGCCCCCTCTCGACCGCGACGAGCCGCGTTTCGTCCAGGCCACCAAGCAGATGGTCGAGAGCGGCGATTATGTCGACATCCGCTTCCAGGAGACATCGCGTTACCAGAAACCGATCGGCATCTACTGGCTGCAATCGGCGGCCGTGACGTTGAGCGGGCAGGGCGCCGAGGCGCCGATCTGGGTTTATCGCACGATCTCCGCCCTCGGTATTGCTATCGCCGTGCTGGCGATCGCGTGGACGGGAACCAATCTTTTCGGTGCCAATGCCGGCATCGCCGCCGGTCTGGTGGTGGCGGCGATCTTCGCCACCGCTTTCGAGGGCCGCGACGCCAAGACCGATGCGATGCTGCTCGCCTGCTGCGTGGCTGCGCAAGGCGCGCTGGCGCAGATCTACCTGGCGGCGCGCCGCAACGAACCCGTCGGTGGCCATCTCTGGTGGATATTCTGGATCGCGCAAGGGGCGGCGATCCTGATCAAGGGGCCGATCGCGCCGCTGCTCTCGGCGTTGACCATCCTTACTCTCTTCGCCTTCGAACGCGACGGGCGCTGGCTGTCGAAGCTCAAGGTCGGGCGCGGCCTCTTGCTGGTCGTCATCATCGCTCTGCCCTGGCTCGCCGCGATCACCTGGAAGAGCCACGGCGCCTTCCTGCAGCAGGCTGTCGGCAAGGACATGCTGGGCAAGGTCGCGTCGGGCGAGGAGTCACACGGCCTGCCGCCCGGCTTCTACATGTTGACCTATTCGCTGTTCATGTGGCCGTTCGGCCTGATCGCGGTCGGCGCCGGCCTGCAGGCCATCAACCGCCTGCGCGACGATCCGAGGCTGCGCTTCTGCCTTGCCTGGTACATTCCTTTCTGGCTGGTCTTCGAACTCATTCCGACGAAACTGCCGCACTACGTCCTGCCGGCCTATCCCGCCGTGGCGCTGCTGATCGGCTGGCTGCTGACGTTGCAGCCGCAGGATGCCAATGCGCCGCTCAGGCGCTGGCAGCAATGGCTGTGGTGGGCGACCGCTTTCGGACTGGTCGTGGTCAGCCTCGGTCTCGCGGCGGTCTGCATCGGCGCGCCGATATACCTGACCCATGCGTTCTCCTGGTGGAGCATTCCGGCCGCCGTCGCGGCACTTGGCGCCGGCTATTTCGCCTTTTCGCGCCAGTTGCAGGTCCCGCTGCATCGCATCGGCGCCGTCGCGGTTTGTGCCGGCGTTACCTATGCCTTGCTGTTCGGGATTATTGCGCCGTCCCTTAAGCCGATGTGGCTGAGCCCCGCCATCAAGCAGGCTGTGCTTGCCAACAAGCCATGCGACACGACGGTCCTTGCTTCATCGCGGTATCAGGAGCCGAGCCTGGTGTTCCTTGTGGGAACGAAGACGATGCTCACCAGCCTTGGCGGTGTGGCGGAACATCTGCTCGCCGACCCGGCCTGCGCCTTGGCGCTCGTACCGCTCGAGGACGAACAGAAGCTCAATGGCATGCTGTCGGTGCGCGACAAAGCGGCCAAGCGCCTCGCCGAAATCGACGGCCTCAACTATTCGTCGGGAGACAAGCTGTCGCTCGGCCTTTATCGTGTGAACCAATGACGGCTGGTCGATGACAGGATCGAGTTTCCAATGCTCGTGAGATCGCGCCCTCCGGTTTACGGTTCGCTGCTCGGGATAGGGCGGCGATCCCTGGATAATTTTCGCGACACGCTGCGCATCGCAAGGCAGCGTTTTGCCGTTCGACCGGCGCGCTATCCCAACGTCTCATGGTGGGCGTGGGTGCTGGTCTGGATCTTCCTGACGGGAGCTGCCTTTGTCCGCCTCGATACGCCGGCGGGCATGGCGCACGGCCAATGGTCGCCAGGCGTGGCCAGGCTCGCCGAGTTCCTGACCCAGTTCGCCCTCGGCGGCTGGTATCTCATTCCGGCAGCGCTTCTGCTCGTCGCCGCCAACCTCACCGATTGGCGAAGCCTTTCGCGGCGCTCGCTGATGCTCGTCTACAACTGGACCTGCCTCGCATTCCTCGTGCTCAGCGCCGTCGGCCTGTCCGGGCTGCTGGTCAACATCCTGAAATATGCCATCGGGCGCGCCCGGCCGCTCTATTTCGATGACTTCGGCGTGCTTGCGTTGCACCCCTTCGCCTTCGACGCGCGCTTTGCCGGCTTTCCTTCCGGCCATGCCACGACGATGGGCGCGGTGTTCGGCATCCTGCTGCTTCTGTTCCCGCGTCGCTGGTCTATAGCCCTGCTGGTCACCGCCTGCATCGCCTCGACCAGGGTCTTCGTCGGCGCTCACTATCCCAGCGATACTGTCGCCGGCTTCGGCCTCGGTTGCGCCTTTGCATTGGCATGCGGGCTGGTCTTTGCTCGGCTCGGCTTCATCTTCCGCCCGACACGAGCCGGCCTGCCTCTCCGCAAGGCGTCATTCCGCTTGATTGCTCCCCGGGAATAGGTCGGCGCCGGATCGCCCGGCGTCGATGCTAATTGCCGTCCAGACCGCCATAGGACCGTACCAGTTGGGCCATGCCCGACTGGCTTGCCGTCTCGGTCTCGAGGCCATGCGCGACGCCGGCGCGGTCGGCGACGGGGCGGTTCTGGCTGACCTTCCACTTGCCATGGATCTCGCTGATCTCGATTTCGAGGCCGATAATGCCCTTGATCTGCGACTGGATGAACGGGGCGGGCGCGTCGGTCACCGCCCAGGGTGTTTCGCGCGTGCCTTCCTGAGACGCCGTCAGGTCGGCGATCTGCCTGGCCAGCCAGTCCTGGTCGTCGATCACCTTCGCTGTGCCGCGTACCTGCACGACCGCGTAGTTCCAGGTCGGCACCACCTTGCCTGTCTCGCGCTTGGTTTCATACCAGGACGGCGTCACATAGGCGTCAGTACCCTGAAACACGATCAGGACAGGCGAGGCCGGATTTTCCGCGATGAGCTTCCACTGTGGATTGGCCCTGGCCAGATGGGCGCGCAGCATGCCGTTCGGCAGCGCCGCCGCGTCGAGCAGGAAAGGGATGGCGTTGGCGACAGGGCCATCGGGGCCATTCGAGATCAGCATGCCGAGCGGGTGCGAGCGGATCAGTCCGTGCAGGACGTCCTGGCGCGTTTCCACGAAATGAGGAGGTTGGTACATGCCTGTCACGCCTTCTTCGCTTCTTAGCCCGGCATTCTGCACCGTTCCGGCAGGCCGCGCTACAGGTCAGGCAGGCCTTGCCATATGGATCAGCGGAAACGGCTTGCCCGTGCCGTCGAGCTCTGAGCGTCCGACGGCTGCAAAGCCCAACTTGCGGTAGAAGGCGACCGCGCCCGGATTCTGTTCGTTGACATCGACCTCGATCCGGCCCTTGAGCACGGCGGCATGGTCCACCAGCCTTCTGCCGATTCCGGAGCCGTGACTGGCCGGATCGACGAAGAGCATTTCCAGCTTCGAACCGGACAGCCCGGCAAAACCGCTCGATTGTCCTGTCTCGTCCAGAGCTACGAAAACCTCCAGCGCCGGCAGGTATTCATCGCGCACCAGCGGCAGGAAGAACTGGATATGGTCCTCGGTCAGAAAAAGATGCGTGGCCCGCACGGCGGCGAGCCAGATCTCGACCAGACGGGCATTGTCCGCCTGTTCATAGCCGCGAATGTGCATTGCCTGGTCTTAGCGCAGCCGCTTCGGCCTCGGATCCGACAACTCGCCCGCCAGCCGGCGGTCGAGATAGTCGGCGCATTCCTGGATCAGCAGGTCGGCGTCGTTGGCGAAGAAGTGGTTGGCGCCGGGCAAGGTCTTCTGCGTGATGGTGATGCCCTTCTGCGTATGCAGCTTGTCGACCAGGCCTTGAACATCCTTCGGCGGCGCGACCTTGTCGGCATCGCCATGGATGATCAGGCCCGAAGACGGGCAGGGCGCCAGGAATGAGAAATCATAGGTGTTGGGCTGCGGCGCGATCGAGATGAAGCCTTCGATCTCGGGCCGGCGCATCAGAAGCTGCATGCCGATCCACGAACCGAAGGAATAGCCCGCGACCCAGCAGCTCTTGGAGTCCGGGTGCAAGGATTGCACCCAGTCGAGGGCGGCCGCCGCGTCGGACAATTCGCCGGTGCCGTGGTCGAATTCACCCTGGCTGCGGCCGATGCCGCGGAAATTGAAGCGCAGCGTGGTGAAATCGCGCTTCTGGAACATGTAGAAGAGGTCATAGACGATCTTGTTGTTCATCGTGCCGCCGAACTGCGGGTGCGGATGCAAGACGATGGCGATCGGCGCGCTCTTTTCCTTCGAGGGCTGGTAGCGACCCTCAAGGCGGCCGGCCGGACCGGTGAAAATGACCTCAGGCATGAAATACTCCACGTGACATACAAGTGCGCGGCGCCTGGAACACTCCTCGGCCCCGCTTCCACAGACCTTGACGCAGGGCGAGCGTCTTCATAGAAGCTAGTTTAGAATTATTCAAAACTGGGTGGCCGAAACGCAATCGTCCGGCCGCCCGCGCCGCAAGCCGGGTAAATAGGACGGCTCGCCTTGGAATTTCAAGGAAATAACGCCATACGACAGCGGAATGGCGTCTGACGGGACTGAACGGACACAAATGGCCGCAAAACGCGCCTATCTCGACTATAATGCCAGCGCCCCGCTGCTTGCGGCGGCACGCGAGGCCATGGTCGCGGCGTTCGATGCGGCCAATCCTTCCTCCGTCCATGGCGAAGGCCGCGCCGCGCGACGGCTGGTCGATAATGCCAGGCGCGACGTGGCGGCGCTCGTCAACGGCAAGCCCGAGCATGTCGTGTTCACCTCGGGCGCGACGGAAGCCGCCTCGACGCTGCTGACGCCGGACTGGCAGATGGGGCGGGGTGCGGTGCGCATGAGCCGCCTCTATGTCTGCGCGGCTGACCATCCCTGCCTGTTGAACGGTGGGCGTTTTCCCTCGACCCAGGTGACGCGGATCGGTGTCGATGGCGACGGTATTGTCGATCTCGACGTCTTGACGGCGGCGCTCGGTGCCCACGACAAGGCCGAAGGCCTGCCCTTGGTCGCGATCCATGCCGCCAACAACGAAACCGGCGTCATCCAGCCTCTCGGTCGCATCGCCGAGATCGTCAGGGCTGCCGGCGGGGTTCTCGTCGTCGATGCCGTCCAGGCTGCCGGCCGTATTTCGATCGATATGTCAGCGGGTTACGCCGATTATCTGATTCTGTCCTCGCACAAGATCGGCGGCCCCAAGGGCGTCGGCGCCTTTGTCGCCGCTTCCGATCTGATGATGCCAAGACCGCTGATCAATGGCGGCGGCCAGGAAAAGGGCCATCGCGCCGGCACCGAGAACCTGCCCGGTATCGCCGGTTTTGGTGCGGCGGCCCGGGAAGCTGTGAGCGGACTGAAGACGATCGAAGCCGTGCGTCGGCGCCGCGATGAGTTCGAAACCATCGTGAAAACGCTGGTGCCGGACGTGGAAATCTTCGGAACCGGCGCGCCAAGGCTTGCCAACACGATATTCTTCGCTATTCCCGGCGTCAAGGCCGAGACGGCGCAGATCGCCTTCGATCTCGCAGGCATTGCCCTGTCGGCCGGCTCCGCCTGTTCGTCGGGCAAGGTCGGGCCGAGCCACGTGCTGAAAGCGATGGGACACGGTGACAGTCACGGCGCCCTGCGTGTCTCGATCGGTGCGGCGACGGCTGCCGAGGACATGGAACTGTTTCGCAACGCGCTCGCGGCGATCGCCGCGCGCCGGGTGCACAAGGGTGAAGCCGCGTAGCGGTTGGACGATTTTGGGCCTTTCGGCCTGGTAGAGCCGTGCGTTTCATGTTGGCCGGGTGAATTTCCGGTCGAGGCGCACTATATGGAACTTGCGCTGCCGCGGACGCTGCCTGGGCGTTCATTTCGGCGGTGCCATAGTTTGAAAACTGTCGGGCCTTGACCCCGGCGTGGATGGAGAACGCATATGCCTGCTGTGCAGGACACGATCGATCGGGTCCGAAAGATCGACGTCGACCAATACAAATATGGATTCGAGACCGAGATCGCTGTCGACAAGGCCCCCAAGGGCCTGAGCGAAGACATCATCCGTTTCATCTCGGCCAAGAAGGACGAACCGTCCTGGATGCTGGAGTGGCGCCTGGAAGCCTATCGGCGCTGGCTGACGCTGGAAGAGCCGACCTGGGCGCGCGTCGACTATCCCAAGATCGATTTCCAGGACATTTATTATTACGCGGCGCCGAAGAGCACGCCGGGCCCGACCTCGCTGAGCGACGTCGACCCCGAAATTCTGAAGGTCTACGAAAAGCTTGGCATCCCGCTGAAGGAGCAGGAAATCCTCGCCGGCGTGCAGAAGACCGATGCCTCGGAGCTCGAGGAAGCCAGCGACAACGTCTACAAGTCGGGCCGCGTCGCCGTCGATGCGGTATTCGATTCCGTGTCCGTGGTCACCACCTTCAAGAAGGAACTGGCGCAGGCCGGCGTCATCTTCTGCTCGATCTCGGAAGCGATCCGCGAGCATCCTGAACTGGTGCAGAAATATTTGGGCTCGGTTGTGCCGACTTCGGACAATTTCTACGCCACGCTGAATTCGGCCGTCTTCACCGATGGCTCCTTCGTCTTCGTGCCCAAGGGCGTGCGCTGCCCGATGGAGCTGTCGACCTATTTCCGCATGAACGAGAAGAACACCGGCCAGTTCGAGCGCAGGCTGATCATTGCCGAGGAGGGCGCTTACGTCTCCTATCTCGAAGGCTGCACGGCGCCGCAGCGCGACGAGAACCAGCTGCATGCCGCCGTCGTCGAACTGGTGGCGCTCGACGACGCCGAGATCAAATATTCGACGGTTCAGAACTGGTACCCGGGCGACGCCGAAGGCAAGGGCGGCATCTACAACTTCGTCACCAAGCGCGGCGACTGCCGTGGCGATCGTTCGAAGATTTCGTGGACCCAGGTCGAAACCGGTTCGGCCATCACCTGGAAATATCCGAGCTGCATCCTGCGCGGCGACGATTCCCAGGGCGAGTTCTATTCAATCGCGGTTTCGAACGGCTACCAGCAGGTCGACAGCGGCACCAAGATGATCCATCTCGGCAAGAACACGTCGAGCCGCATCATTTCAAAGGGCATCGCCGCCGGCTTCTCGCAGAACACCTATCGCGGCCAGGTCTCGGCGCACCGCAAGGCGTCCAACTCGCGCAACTTCACCAATTGCGATAGCCTGCTGATCGGCGACCAGTGCGGCGCGCACACCGTGCCCTACATGGAAGCCAAGAACGCAACCGCCAAGTTCGAGCACGAAGCGACGACCTCGAAAATATCAGAGGACCAGAAGTTCTACGTGATGCAGCGCGGCATTCCAGAGGAGGAGGCGATCGCGCTGATCGTCAACGGCTTCGTCAAGGATGTCATCCAGCAGTTGCCGATGGAGTTCGCGGTCGAGGCGCAGAAGCTGATCGGCATCTCGCTCGAGGGTTCGGTGGGCTGACGACGATGGCGACGTTGCCGCGCGACGAGATCTGGTTTGCGGTGCGCTGGCGCCGGCTCTGGGCCGTGCGCCGCGAAGGCAATGTCGCGACGGCAAAATACGCGGTTGCAACGGTTGTTTCGGCGTTTGCCGGCATTCTTCTGGCGGCGTTCGTCAACATCTACGCCGGCATTGCCTTTTTCGCGGTTGGCTTCGGCCTGTCCTTCTGGTGGTTCACCGCGTTGCAGCGCCGCCACACCGACTATGCGGTGACCTATGACGACTATTTCGGCAGGCCGTCGGCTTCGAAAGGAGCTTCCGATGAGCGGAGATAAATGGTTCAGGCCCAAACGCTTCGGCTATGGCGCGACGCCCCTCAACTGGAAGGGCTGGGCTTTTATCGGCGTCTTCGTCTTCGCGATCGTGGCCCTGGTGCTGGCGCAGATCGCGGCCGGTCTGCCGGTCTGGCTAACCGTCCTCGTTATTCTTGCCCTCACGGGCGCAATCATACCGTTCATCAAAGCCAAAACCGACGGCGAATGGCGCTGGCGCTGGCACTGAACGGAAACTTTGTGAAACGGACCTGATATGCTTGAGATCAAGAACCTGCATGCCCGCATCGTCGATGACGGCACCGAAATCATCCGCGGTTTGAACCTGACGGTGAAAGCCGGCGAGGTCGCAGCCATCATGGGCCCGAACGGCTCGGGCAAGTCGACGCTCTCCTACATCCTCGCCGGCCGCGAGGACTACGAAGTGACCGAGGGCGACATCCTCTATAACGGCCAGTCGATCCTCGAAATGGATCCGGCCGAGCGCGCGACGTCGGGCATTTTCCTCGCCTTCCAGTATCCGATGGAGATACCGGGCGTGGCGACGATGGAGTTCCTGAAAGTGGCGATGAACGAACAGCGCAAGGCGCGTGGCGAGGAGCCGCTGAAAATCCCGGAATTCCTGAAGCGCGTGAAGGATGCCGCCGCCTCGCTCAGCATGGACATGAACATGCTGAAGCGGCCGCTCAATGTCGGCTTCTCCGGCGGCGAGAAGAAGCGCGCCGAGATCCTGCAGATGAAGCTTCTGGAGCCGAAGCTTTGCGTGCTCGACGAAACCGATTCCGGTCTCGACATCGATGCGCTGAAGATCGTCTCCGACGGCGTCAACGCGCTACGCGCGCCGGATCGCGCCTTCCTGGTCATCACCCACTACCAGCGGCTGCTCGAGCACATCGTTCCCGACACCGTGCACGTGCTCTACAAGGGCCAGGTCATCAAGTCCGGAGACAAGTCGCTGGCGCTGGACCTCGAGGCCAACGGTTATGCCGGCGTGATCGGCGAAGCCGCGTGAGATGTCTGGGGCAAGACTGATGAACATGCACACACAACCGCAGCGCACGCCCGCCGAGACTGCGTTGATCGACGCATTCGGCGACCGGCTGTCGCTGCTGCCGGGCGACGGCGCGGTGATGCTGAAGCGTGACGACGCCATCGAGGCGGTCAAGTACGGCCTGCCGACGCGCCGCGTCGAATCCTGGCACTATACCGATCTGCGCCGGCTCCTGAATTCGGTCCCGGATTTCGACGCCGCCGCCATGGCCAAGGCGCTCGCGCCCATCATCGGCGGTTCCGCGGTGCTGCCGGTCCTCAACGGCAAGTCGGAAGCGAAGATGCCTTCCCTCGAAGGCGTCGCCTTCCAGCGCCTGTCGGAGAAGCTGACCGACGGCAGCATCGCGCCGGGGCTCGATCCCTATGGCAGCGACGACGCGATCGGCGCGCTGAATACGGCCTTTGTCGCCGACGGTTATTTCGTCGACATCGCCGACGGCGTCGAACTGGAAAAGCCGATCGAGCTGCAGAATGTGCAGGCCGGCGGCCAGGCGCATGTGCGCTTGGCAGCGCGCGTCGGCGCCGGCGCCAAAGCGGTCTTCGTCGAGCGCCAGGCGGGCGAGGGCACGGCTCTGGTCAGTTCGGTCAGCCAGCTCGTGCTCGGCGAAGGTGCCGAGGTGACCTGGCTGATCGTGCAGGAGCAGCCCGATACCGCAACGCATCTGGCGCAGTTCAAGGCCCATATCGGCAAGAACGCGAAGCTGACGCTGTTTGTCATGAACGCCGGCGGCAAGCTGGTGCGCCAGGAGGTCCTGGTCAGGACGACGGGCGAGGGCGCCGACTTCAAGCTGCGCGGCATCAACCTTCTGGCCGGCGACACCCACACCGACGTGACCATGGTGCTCGACCACGCCGTGCCGCATACGACCTCGACGGAAATCATCCGCAATGTGGTGACGGGCAAGGCGCGCGGTGTCTTCCAGGGGCGCATCAACGTTCATCAGTATGCGCAGAAGACCAACGCAAAGATGGCCTGCAACACGCTGCTTCTGTCCGATGATGGCGAGTTCTCGACCAAGCCGGAGCTCGAAATCTTCGCCGATGACGTCGTCTGCGGCCATGGCGCGACCGTTACCGAGATCGACCACAACCATCTGTTCTACCTGATGGCGCGCGGCGTCGACGAGAAGAGCGCGCGGGGCCTGCTGGTCAAGGCGTTCGTCGCTGAAGTGATCGAGGAACTCGACGACGAGGCGATCGTCGAGGCGCTGGAAGCGCGGCTCGACGAGTGGTTCGTGACGCACGGCTAGACCCTTACCTTCTCCCCTTGTGGGAGAAGGTGGAGCGGCGCGATGGCGCCGAGACGGATGAGGGGTGTTGGAAGGATCTCGGCCTTGGCCGGCAAGGACTTTGAAATGGACCAGAAAGTCGAAACCGCTCCCTACGACGTCGAGGCGATCCGCCGCGATTTCCCGATCTTGTCGCGCGAAGTCTACGGCAAGCCGCTGGTCTATCTCGACAATGGCGCTTCGGCGCAGAAGCCGCAGGTGGTGCTCGACGCCATCCAGCACGCCTATTCCCAGGAATACGCCAACGTCCATCGCGGCCTGCATTTCCTCTCCAATGCCGCGACCGACGCCTATGAAAAGTCGCGAGAAACGGTGCGCCGCTTCCTCAATGCGCCGAGCACCGACAACATCGTCTTCACGTCGAACACGACCTCGGCCATCAACACCGTCGCCTACGGCTACGGCATGCCCAATATCGGCGAGGGCGACGAGATCGTGCTGTCGATCATGGAGCACCATTCCAACATCGTTCCCTGGCATTTCATCAGGGAAAGGCAGGGTGCGAAACTGGTCTGGGTGCCGGTCGACGATCTCGGCGCCTTCCACATCGAGGAATTCGAGAAGCGGCTGACTTCACGCACCAGGCTCGTCGCCATCACCCAGATGTCGAATGCGCTGGGCACGGTGACGCCGATCAAGGAGATCGTGCGCATCGCGCATGCGCGTGGCATTCCGGTGCTTGTCGACGGCAGCCAGAGCGCCGTGCACATGCCGATCGACGTCCAGGACCTCGACTGCGATTTCTTCGTCTTCACCGGGCACAAGGTCTACGGCCCCTCTGGCATCGGCGTCCTCTATGGCAAGAAAGACATCCTCCAGGGCATGCGCCCCTTCATGGGCGGCGGCGAGATGATCGAGGAGGTGACGGAGGACATCGTCACCTACAACGAGCCGCCGCATCGCTTCGAGGCTGGCACGCCGCCGATCGTCCAGGCGATCGGGCTGGGTGCGGCGCTGGATTACATGGAAAAGATCGGCCGCGAGCGCATCGCCGCGCATGAGGACGACCTCAAGACCTACGCGCATGAGCGGCTGCGCGCCATCAATTCGCTGCGCATCTTCGGCGATGCGCCCGGCAAGGGCGCCATCATCTCCTTCGAGTTGCAGGGAATTCATGCCCATGACGTATCGATGGTGATAGACAGGCAGGGCGTGGCGGTGCGCGCCGGCACCCATTTCGCCCAGCCGCTGTTGAAACGCTTCGGCGTAACCTCCACATGCAGGGCATCGTTCGGCATGTATAATACCAGGGCCGAAGTCGACGCTTTGGCCGAGGCGCTTGAAAAAGCGCGCAAGTTCTTCGGGTGATGACCATGGACGATGTGAGCGTATCAGCAGAGACCGCGCCGGAAACGGCCGCGAACGGTGTCGTTTCCGCTTCGGCTATTCCCGCCGAGGAACTGGCGCGGCTGACCGACGACATCGTCTCGGCGCTGAAGACGGTCTATGACCCGGAAATCCCCGCCGACATCTACGAGCTTGGCCTCGTCTACAAGATCGACATCGAGGACGACCGCTCGGTCAAGATCGACATGACGCTGACCGCCCCGGGCTGCCCGGTGGCCGGTGAAATGCCGGGCTGGGTGGAAAACGCGGTCGGCGCGGTCGAAGGCGTTTCCGGCGTCGAGGTGAATATGACCTTCGATCCGCCGTGGACTCCGGACCGCATGTCGGAAGAGGCGCAGGTCGCTGTTGGCTGGTACTGAGCCTCGGACCTGGTGCACTTGCACCATGGGAAAAACTTCACCATTTTAGGTGAGGAATCATTCGGCAGGCCTTGAACCTGCATGGAATGGAAAAGGAAAAAAGATGGGACGCTTCGCCGTCATTACGATGACCGAAAAGGCCGCTGACCGGGTCCGTGAGATCGTCGCCACACGGGAGAACGCGCACGGCATTCGCCTTGGCATCAAGAAAGGCGGCTGCGCCGGCATGGAATATACGGTCGACCTGGTGACCGAGCCGAACCCCAAGGACGATCATATCGAGCGCGACGGCGCCCATGTCTATGTCGCGCCGGAGGCGGCGCTCTTCCTGTTCGGTACCCAGATGGATTTCGAGCAGACGGTTTTGCGAACCGGCTTCACCTTCAACAACCCCAACCAGAGTTCGGCCTGCGGCTGCGGCGAATCCGTCGAACTGAAGCCGGCTGACCTAAAGGCGCTCGCAGAGGCACGCGCCTCTGCCTGATCTTCCTTCGCCCCGTATACGGGGAGAAGGAAGTCACTTCACCCACATGCCTGTCCGTTTGTGCCAGTCGGCGATCGATTCCTCGGGATAGACCTCGAACACCTTGTCGTTCGTGCCGATCACGGGCTCGACCCAGTTCGCCTTGTATTTCAGCATCAGATGCACTCTCTCGGGCGGTGTCGGCAGGTCGCTGTCGATCGCCGAGGCGAAGGGATGCACCAGGTTCGGCCAGGTCGGGTCGTAGAGCCAGAGCGCCGAGCCGCATTTGCGGCAGAAATTGCGCTCGCCGGTCGAGACCTCGCAATGTGGATGCTCGTCGTCCTCGATCTCGGCCCGGTAGACGCCGAGGCTCCTTTTGCCCCTGATGTTCAACGTCTCGGAATCGGCGCCGAGATTGATGGCGAAGCCGCCGCCGCCCTGCTGCTTGCGGCAGATCGAGCAGTAGCACAGCATGAACGGCACCGGCGTATGGCTTTCCACCTCGAAGCGGACGGCGTTGCAGCGGCACGAACCCTTGAGCAGGACAGGCATGGCGGGAAACTCCGGTCGATTTCTTTCAACCTGTCAGCATGATTTTGGTTGCGGCGATGACAATACCAAATGCCGGTGACATGATCGCGGTATGGACAATGAACGCATTGCCGAACTTTTTCAGGGCCTGGGACCGGTCAGCATCCGCAGGCTGTTCGGCGGCAAGGGCATCTACTTCGACGGCGTCATCGTCGCGATCGTGCTGCGCGGCGAATTGCTTTTGAAAGCCGACGAGCAGAGCGCTCCCGACTTCGAAGCCGCGGGCTGCAAGCAATGGACCTATACCGGCACCCGCCATGGCAAGCTGGTCGCCATGCCCTATTGGAGCATTCCCGACAGCGCTTTCGATGATCCTGACGAGATGACGGTCTGGGCGCGGCGGGCTTATGAGGCTGGGCGAAGGGCTGGGAAGTGATTTGACCTGGCGCTGGCCACTAGGGAGGGCACGTCGAGGCCGCCCCCTCATCCGGCCGCTTCGCGTCCACCTTCTCCCCGCTGGGGAGAAGAGCTTGGCGTCGGCGCATGCAACCTCCTCTCCCCTCGGGGAGAGGTCGGATTGCCCCGAATTGCTCTTTGCAATTCGGCCTTGGCAATCCGGGTGAGGGGGACTTTCGCTGCGAACCTACAGCGCTTTGGCGATCTCCGCCGCCAGCCGCGCATTGTTTTCGACCAGCGCGATGTTGGTCTTGAGGCTGCGGCCGCCGGTCAGTTCGAGGATTTTTCCCAGCAGGAACGGCGTTACCGCCTTGCCGGTGACGTTCTGCGCCTCGGCCGCCTTTTGCGCGGCCTCGATATAGCCGGCCATCTCATCGGCCGGAATCTCATCATTCTGCGGCACCGGATTGGCGATCAGCATGCCGCCGCTCAGGCCCAGGGCCTGGCGTGTCTGGTGGAACCGCGCGATCTCCTGCGCCGTGTGCAGGGTGAGTGGCGCGCGGAAGCGCGATTGCCTGGACCAGAAAGCCGGCATGGTCTCGCAGGCGTGGCCAACCACCGGCACGCCGCGCGTTTCCAGCACTTCGAGCGTCTTTTCGATATCGAGAATCGCCTTGGCGCCGGCCGAGACGACGATGACGGGCGTGCGTGCAAGCTCGTCGAGGTCGGCAGAGATATCGAAGCTCTTCTCGGCCCCCTTGTGCACGCCGCCTATGCCGCCGGTGGCGAACACCTTGATGCCGACCATATGTGCCGCGATCATCGTGGCGGCAACCGTGGTGCCGCCGGTGCGCTCTTGCGCGACGGCGAAGGCGAGGTCGGCGCGCGACAGCTTCATGGCATCCCCGGTCATGGCCAGCGATTCGCGCTCGCCGTCGGACAGCCCGATCTTGATGCGCCCGCCAACCACGGCGATGGTCGCCGGCACCGCGCCGCCGTCACTGATGATCTTTTCGACGTTCGCCGCCATGGCGCCGTTGTCGGGGTAGGGCATGCCATGGGTGATGATGGTGCTTTCCAGCGCCACGACCGGCCGGCCGGTGGCCAGCGCTTGCGCCACGGGCGCATGGACATCGATGAAGGGGCGGGCGGTCTCAGGGTTCATGCGGGTCTCCAATCCGGGGCGCGGCGCATCCATCGGGACGCGCTGGCTTCACCGCGGCACTATGATTTTGCCGGTCTCATGCCACTTCCCCGGCATCGGGCACAAGAGCCAGCGCTTCCGCAAAGCTTGCGGCGGTGAAATCGGGCACGGCATTGGCGCTTTCGATCGCCAGTGTCGCCGCCGCGATGCCCTCGCGCAGAGCCTGGCGCAGCTTCAGGCCGCGTAACAGCGCCGCGACTGTCGCACCGGCCAATGCGTCGCCCGCGCCGGTGACGTCGCTGACCTTTCTGGGGGCGGGTGGCTGGATCGAGAAGGCGCCCGTTTCATCGAACCCCAGCACCGGTCCGCCGCCCGCCGTAACCACGCCGCTGGCGAGGCCGCTGCACCGCAATCCATCGATCATCTCGCGCCCGCCGGCATCCGCATTGACGCCGGCCAGCACGACGGCCTCGCGACGGTTCATGAAGAGCAGCGTCAAGGCACCAAGGACCGGAATCAGCCGAACCACCTTGGCGGGCGAAATCGCGATGGCGAAAACCGGCTTGCCGGCGGCGAGCGCCAGCAGCCGTTCGAGAGCGCTGGAGGGCAGATTGGCGTCGCACAGAATGGCGTCGGCGGCAGCCACCACCTCGCGCACCTTGGATCGCCGCATCTGCTTGGGGAATGCCAGGTCATAGAGCGCCATGTCGGCAAAGCCGACGATCAGCTCGCCCTCGCGGTCGATCAGCGCCGTGTAGCTCGGCGTCGTGCGGTCGAGAAACACCGCCGACAGGTCGGCAATGCCGGCCTCCGCTATGACCCGTGAAACAGTATCGCCCGCCGCATCGCCGCCGCGCACCGAAAGCAGCGAAGCCGAGACCCCTCGGCGCACCGTGCTGCGCAGCGCATTGAAGACGCCGCCGCCGACATCTTCACGCATCGTGCCGGGGTTGGAGGCGGCCGGCACATAGGCGCCCGACACCTGGCCGCGCCGGTCGATATGGGCGCCGCCCACGGCCAATATTCTTGCTGAAGTCACCATGGCGGCGATATGAACCGTGTTGTCAGGGTCGCACAAGCGTCAAGCCGCGCGACAGAGCTTCGCATCGATGGCGCGCGATTCGGCGGATCGCAGTAGCCGAGCCTCTGGCCCAATGCCGGGCCGCTGCTGCCGGCTGTTCGGGACAAAAAAAGAACAGATCGGAATAGGCGATATTTTTCAGCAAGTTGATCCCTCTTGCCAAATGAGAACAAAAAAGGTACAAAGTGGCAGGGATAACGGATTGTCCGGCCTTCATTGACGACCAAGGGGTAATGTATCATGGCTCAGAATACTTTGCGGCTGGTAGAGGATAAGGCAGTGGACAAATCAAAGGCTCTGGACGCGGCGCTGTCGCAAATCGAGCGCGCTTTCGGCAAGGGCTCGATCATGCGGCTCGGCGCCAACGAGCAGGTGGTCGAGATCGAAACCGTGCCGACCGGCTCGCTCGGCCTCGATATCGCGCTCGGCGTCGGCGGCCTGCCGCGCGGCCGCATCATCGAGATCTACGGGCCGGAAAGCTCGGGCAAGACGACGCTGGCGCTGCACACGGTGGCCGAAGCCCAGAAGAAGGGCGGCATCTGCGCCTTCGTCGATGCCGAGCACGCGCTCGATCCGGTCTACGCCCGCAAGCTCGGCGTCGACCTCGAAAACCTGCTGATCTCGCAGCCCGACACGGGCGAACAGGCGCTGGAAATCTGCGACACGCTGGTGCGGTCCGGCGCCATCGACGTGCTGGTCGTCGATTCGGTCGCGGCGCTGACGCCGCGCGCCGAAATCGAGGGCGAGATGGGCGACGCGCTCCCCGGCCTTCAGGCCCGCCTGATGAGCCAGGCGCTGCGCAAGCTGACGGCCTCGATCTCGCGCTCCAACACCATGGTCATCTTCATCAATCAGATCCGCATGAAGATCGGCGTCATGTTCGGCTCGCCCGAAACCACCACCGGCGGCAATGCGCTGAAGTTCTATGCCTCGGTGCGCCTCGATATCCGCCGCATCGGCTCGGTCAAGGACCGTGACGAGGTCGTCGGCAACCAGACCCGCGTCAAGGTGGTCAAGAACAAGCTGGCGCCGCCCTTCAAGGTGGTCGAGTTCGACATCATGTATGGCGAGGGTGTTTCCAAGACCGGCGAACTGGTCGACCTCGGCGTCAAGGCCGGCGTGGTCGAAAAGTCGGGCGCCTGGTTCTCCTACAATTCACAGCGTCTCGGCCAGGGCCGGGAAAACGCCAAGCTGTTCCTGCGCGACAATCCCGATACCGCACGCGAGATCGAACTGGCGCTCAGGCAGAACGCCGGGCTGATCGCCGAGAAGTTCCTCGAGAATGGCGGTTCCGAAGGCGGTGATGACGACGGTTTCGAAGGTGAAGCTGGCGCGATGTAAGAGCCCGGCGATGGCCGGAGTTCGGCCATAATCCGCGTCTATGTCCTTGCGCTTATGTAATTGCGTTCTTAAGTATTGCGTACAGACCGCCGGCCACGTGCCGGCGGTTTGCGTTTGTGCGCTCCATGCGGGTGCCGATGCCACCTGCGAATTGGCCCAATTCTGTGTTTCTGGACAGGTTCAAGGGCTACCGCTAAAAGGCCAATCCATCTTCTGAAATGAAAAGCCCATTTCCGCCGGTTCCAGTCGGCGGCCCTCTCGAAAAGGCAGCAGTCATGAGTGGCGTAAACGACATCAGGTCGACCTTCCTCGACTATTTCCGCAGGGAAGGCCACGAGGTCGTGGCCTCGAGCCCGCTCGTGCCGCGCAACGATCCGACCCTGATGTTCACGAATGCCGGCATGGTGCAGTTCAAGAACGTCTTCACCGGGCTGGAAAAGCGGTCCTATTCGCGCGCGACCACCGCGCAGAAGAGCGTTCGTGCCGGCGGCAAGCACAACGATCTCGACAATGTCGGCTATACCGCGCGCCACCTGACCTTCTTCGAGATGCTCGGTAATTTCTCGTTCGGCGATTACTTCAAGGAGCGTGCCATCGAGCTTGCCTGGAACCTGATCACCCGGGATTTCGGGCTGAAGAAGGACAAGCTGCTGGTCACCGTCTACCACACCGACGACGAGGCGGCGGGCTACTGGAAGAAGATCGCCGGTTTCTCGGACGACCGCATCATCCGCATCCCGACCTCGGACAATTTCTGGGCGATGGGCGACACCGGTCCTTGCGGGCCGTGCTCGGAAATCTTCATCGACCGTGGCGAGCATATCTGGGGTGGACCTCCAGGCAGCCCGGAGGAGGACGGCGACCGCTTCCTCGAATTCTGGAACCTTGTGTTCATGCAGTATGAACAGGTGACCAAGGAGGAGCGCATCGACCTGCCGCGTCCGTCGATCGACACCGGCATGGGCCTGGAGCGCATGGCGTCCA
Organism: Mesorhizobium sp.; assembly: GCF_017306585.1. Classification (GTDB taxonomy): domain Bacteria; phylum Pseudomonadota; class Alphaproteobacteria; order Rhizobiales; family Rhizobiaceae; genus Mesorhizobium. Next base: position 27,584 of record NZ_JAFKIC010000154.1, read on the forward strand.
TCCTGCAAGGGGTGGAAAGCGTCTTCGAGACCGATCTGTTCCGCCACCTGATCGATGCCGCATCCTCGGCGCTTGGGCGCGCGCCCGACGCCGAGACCGTGGCATCCTATCGCGTCATTGCCGATCACCTGCGCTCGTCGTCCTTCCTCGTTGCCGACGGCGTCCTGCCGTCGAACGAAGGCCGCGGCTATGTACTGCGCCGTATCATGCGCCGGGCCATGAGCCACGGGCAGTTCCTCGGCGCGCGCGACCCGCTGATGTGGCGGCTGGTGCCGGCGCTGGTGCGCGAGATGGGCCAGGCCTATCCCGAACTGGTGCGCGGCGAGCAACTGATCACGGAGACGCTGAAGCTCGAGGAAACCCGCTTCCGCAAGACGCTGACGCGCGGCCTCGGCCTGCTGTCCGAGGCGACGGAGAAGCTCGGCGCCGGCGACATGCTGGACGGCGAGACGGCGTTCAAACTCTACGACACCTACGGCTTCCCGCTGGATCTCACGCAGGATGCACTGCGCCAGCGCAACATCTCGGTCGACCTTGCCGGTTTCACCAATGCGATGGAGCAGCAGAAAGCCGAGGCGCGCAAGCACTGGGCCGGTTCGGGAGAGGCGGCGACCGAGACGGTCTGGTTCCCGGTGCGCGAGAAAGCCGGCGCAACCGAATTCCTCGGCTACGAGACCGAACAGGCGGAAGGCCTGATCCAGGCGCTGGTCAAGGACGGCAAGACCGTGGACAGCGCCGGTGCGGGCGATGCGGTGGCGATCGTCGTCAACCAGACGCCGTTCTATGGCGAGTCCGGCGGCCAGATGGGCGACACAGGCATCATCTCGGGTGAAGGCTTCTCGATCGAGATTTCCGACACCCAGAAGAAGGCCGACGGATTGTTCGTGCATCTCGGCAAGGTGGCGAGCGGTACCGTCAAGACGGGTGCTGCTGTCGAGCTCAAAGTCGATCATGCGCGCCGTACCAGGCTGCGCGCGAACCACTCCGCGACGCATCTGATCCATGAAGCGTTGCGCGAGGTGCTGGGCAGCCATGTCGCCCAGAAGGGTTCGCTGGTCGCGCCCGAACGCCTACGTTTCGACATCTCGCACAACAAGCCGATCTCATCGGAGGAACTCGAAGAGGTCGAGCGCATGGCGAATGAAATCGTCGTGCAGAACAGTCCGGTTACCACGCGCCTGATGTCGGTCGACGACGCCATTGCCGAGGGCGCCATGGCGCTGTTCGGCGAAAAGTACGGCGACGAGGTGCGCGTCGTGTCGATGGGCACCGGCCTGCACGGCGCCAAAGCCAACCGGCCTTATTCGGTCGAGCTTTGCGGCGGCACGCATGTCCGGTCGACCGGCGATATCGGCCTGGTACGCATCGTTTCGGACGGTGCTGTCGCCGCCGGCGTGCGCCGCATCGAGGCGCTGACTGGCGAGGCGGCGCGCAGGCACCTTGACGAACAGGACCGACGCCTCAAGGCCGCCGCGGCCGTGCTGAAGATTTCGCCCGCGGACGTGCCGGCACGTGTCGAGGCTTTGCTGGAGGAGCGCAAGAAACTTGAAAAGGACCTGAGCGAAGCCCGCAAGAAGCTGGCGCTCGGCGGCGGCTCGGCCGCTGGCGCCGCGCAGGAGAACGAGGTGGTCGCGGGCGTCGGCTTCCTGGGCAAGTCGGTTTCCGGCGTCTCGCCGAAGGATCTGAAGCCGCTCGCCGATGCCGGCAAGACCTCGCTCGGCTCGGGCGTCGTCGTCTTCGTCGGCGCCGGCGAGGACAACAAGGCGAGCGTCGTGGTTGCTGTCACTGACGACCTCGTCGGCCGTTTCAGCGCCGTCGATCTCGTGCGCGTCGCTTCCGCCGCCTTGGGCGGGCAGGGCGGCGGTGGGCGCCCCGACATGGCGCAGGCCGGCGGCCCGGATGCTTCCAAGGCCAACGACGCGATCGCGGCGGTGAGGGCGGCGCTGGAGGCAGCTTGAAGCTCCGATGAAGGTTCTCGTTCTTGGCGGCTACGGACTGATCGGAGAAGCTGTCCTTGAACGTCTGGTCAAGGACGGCCACGAGCTTCTGGGGCTCGGCCGGAACATCGGTCCGGCGCGACGGCGCAAGCCAGGCGTCCGATGGATTGCCGCGGACATGTCGCGCCTGCTCACGGCGGCGGACTGGTTTCCCCTGCTTGCGGGCGTTGAGGCCGTGGTGAACGCCGCCGGCGCCTTGCAGGATGGCCCGCGCGATCGACTGGATGCGATCCATCGCGGATCGGTCGCGGCCTTGGTCGCCGCATGTGAGCAGATAGGCGTGCGCCGGCTGGTGCAGATTTCCGCCATTGGCGCCGAGCTTGCTTCCGAAAATGCCTTCTTTCGCACCAAGGCCGAGGGCGACGCAGCCGTCGCGGCCTCGTCCCTGGACTGGACGATCCTGCGGCCCGGCCTGGTCATCGCGCCCGCCGCCTATGGCGGAACCGCATTGCTGCGGGCGCTTGCGGCAGTGCCGGGATTTGTCCCGGCGGTGCTGGCGGACCGGCCGATCCAGACCGTATCGGTTTCGGATGTTGCCGAAGCGGTTTCGCGCGCGGTTGCGGGCCGGTTGCCGCAAAGGCAGATCATCGATCTCGTCGAGGAACGGGCCAGGCCGCTTTCCGCCATCCTTCTCGCATTTCGCGGCTGGCTCGGCATACCGGAAGCGCCTGTTGTGGCATGGCCGGCGGCCGTCGGCCGGGCTGGCGGCCTGGTGGCGGACGGCCTCGGAATACTCGGCTGGCGATCTCCCTTGCGCAGTGCCGCCCTTGCGGCGCTGGATCGAGGCGTCACCGGCGATGCAGCGATCTGGACCGGAATTGCCGGCCGGCCGCCACGGCCGCTCGAAGCGACGCTGGCGGCAATGCCGGCACATGTCCAGGAGCGCTGGTTCGCGCGGCTCTGGCTGCTGAAGCCGGTCATGTTCTTCGTCCTGTCAGTGTTCTGGCTCGCGTCGGGTATTGTCGGCTTCGTCAGATGGGAAGCAGCAGCCGATGTCCTCGTCTCGCGCGGCTTTTCCCCGAACCTAGCCCCTGTTGCGGTTTTTGCTGGAAGCGTGGCCGACATCCTGGTCGGAGCCGCCGTTCTGGTTCGTCCGCTCGCTGCACGGGCGCTGATGGCCATGATGGCCATCACCCTTTTCTATCTCGCGGCGGCTACCGTATTTGCAGCCGACCTCTGGCTCGATCCGCTCGGGCCGCTGGTCAAGACATTGCCGACGCTTTGCCTGGTTCTGGTGGCTCTGGCGATATTGGACGAGCGATGAGCCTCTGGGCCGAGATCCTGCGCTGGCTGCATATTATCGGCGCCACCGTTCTGTTCGGAACCGGCGCCGGGATCGCCTTCTTCATGCTGATGGCGCAGCGCACGGGCAGGCCCGAGATCGTGGCCCATGTCGCAGGCAGCGTCGTGATCGCCGATGCTCTTTTCACCGCGACAGCCATCGTGGTCCAGCCGATCACCGGCGCGCTGCTGGCGCGAGAGATCGGTTGGCCGCTGTCGCAGGGCTGGATCGTGCTTTCGCTGCTGCTTTATGTCGTTGCCGGCGCCTTCTGGCTGCCGGTGGTCTGGATACAGATGCGCATGCGCGACCTCGCCAGACAGGCGGCGCTGGAAAATGCACCTTTGCCGGATGAGGAGAAGCGTCTGTTCCGCATCTGGTTCGTCAGCGGCTTTCCAGCCTTCGCCGCGGTGCTTGCAATCCTGTGGCTGATGGTTACCCGGCCCGAAATCGGTTTCTAGCCCCGCGATCCCGATATTTCGAAAGCGTCTTGCCGTAGGCCCACAGCTGCAAGTCAGCAGGATTTGTCAAATCGGACTATGGTTTCGTCCGGCTGATCGATTGTAAATATCTCAGCTTGTCTTTTGAGTGCCGACGAAGCTCGCGCGGGCGGCCATTCGCGAATACCAGTCGTGGATGGCCGCGAATCGCGCCAGCAGGTCGCTGCCTTCCGCAGCTTTGATGAAGTAGGCAATGATCGGCGCCGCATGCAGGTCCGCCAGCGTCGGCTGGTTGCCGAGCAGCCAGGGACCGTGCGCCTTCAGCGAGGTCATCACCTCCAGCACCTTCTCGGCTCGGTTCAGGCCGCCGGCGATCAGGCTCTCGTCCGGTTCAGCCTTCTCCAGCCGCTCGACGGCAACGTCCCACACCATGGCACGGTAGCCATAGGCGTCGAGCATGCCTGTCATCTGGCTCATCCTGGCGCGGCCGCGCGCGTCGGCGGGTTGCAAGGCAGGCCCGTCGAAGGCCTCGTCGACATAGCGCGCGATCGCGCTGGTCTCGAAGAGGCGGAAACCGTCATGCTCGAAGGCAGGGATGCGGCCGAACGGATGGTGTTCCAGATACCAGGCCGGGATGCCCTCGGCGGCGAAGATGTCGAGCGGCACGAGCTCGTAGTTGATACCCTTCTCCTCAAGCGCCATGCGCGCGATACGCACGTAGACGCTGTAGTCGGCACCGTAGAGGATCGGTTTGCTCATGGCCTGTGACCCAAAAGAAGAAGGCTCCTTGCGGAGCCTTCGGTATATCGGAAATCCAGTTCAGGCCATCGCCTTCTGCAGATTCTCGTCGATCTTGTCGAGGAAGCCGGTGGTAGAGAGCCAGGGCTGGTCTGGGCCGATCAGCAGCGACAGGTCCTTGGTCATGTAACCGCTTTCGACGGTCTGGATGCAGACTTTTTCCAGCGTCTCGGCAAAGCGCTTCAGCTCGGCATTGTCGTCGAGTTTGGCGCGGTGCGCGAGGCCGCGCGTCCAGGCGAAGATCGAGGCGATCGAGTTAGTCGAGGTTTCCTCGCCCTTCTGGTGCTGGCGGTAGTGGCGGGTGACGGTGCCGTGCGCGGCTTCCGCTTCCACCGTCTTGCCATCCGGGGTCATCAGCACCGAGGTCATCAGGCCGAGCGAGCCGAAGCCCTGAGCCACCGTGTCGGACTGGACGTCGCCATCATAGTTCTTGCAGGCCCAGACATAGCCGCCCGACCATTTCAGGCTGGAGGCCACCATGTCGTCGATCAGCCGGTGTTCGTACCACAGCTTGCGCGCCTTGAACTCGGCCTCGAATTCCTGCTCGTAGACCTCCTGGAAGATGTCCTTGAAGCGGCCGTCATAGGCCTTGAGGATGGTGTTCTTGGTCGAGAGATAGACCGGATAGTTGCGCAGCAGGCCGTAATTCAGCGAAGCGCGGGCGAATTCGCGGATGGATTCGTCGAGATTGTACATCGCCATGGCGACGCCGGCGCCGGGCGCGTCGAACACGTCATGCTCGATGACCTGGCCGTCTTCGCCGACGAACTTGATCGTCAGCTTGCCCTTGCCGGGGAAGCGGAAATCCGTGGCGCGGTACTGGTCGCCGAAGGCATGGCGGCCGACGATGATCGGCTTGGTCCAGCCGGGCACCAGGCGCGGCACGTTCTTCATGATGATCGGTTCGCGGAAGATGGTGCCGCCGAGGATGTTGCGGATGGTGCCGTTCGGCGACTTCCACATCTTCTTCAGCTTGAATTCCTCGACGCGCTGCTCATCGGGGGTGATGGTCGCGCATTTGACGCCGACGCCGTACTTCTTGATGGCGTTGGCCGAATCGATCGTCACCTGGTCGTTGGTGGCGTCGCGGTGCTCGATGCCGAGGTCGTAATATTCAAGCTTCAGGTCGAGATACGGGTGGATCAGCTTGTCCTTGATGAACTGCCAGATGATGCGGGTCATCTCGTCGCCGTCGAGTTCGACGACCGGGTTCGCCACCTTGATCTTCGCCATGGAAAGAATGCCTCGTTGCTGGGAATGGAACGGCCTTGCCCATGTGGCGTCGGCCGGGGGATGCGCCCGTATATCAAAGCGCTTTTGGCCACGCAAACGGCGATCGGTCACGAAGTGAGGCGATTGCTGGCGTCATTTGCGAATGCTTCATTTTCGCGGCTGAATATGGCAGGGGACGCTGAAATGCCGCAAACAGCAGTTCATTGACAATCATGCCATCCACCGAAGACCCCACCATTCCCTCAACCGCAGGCCCGGCCATCATCCTCGTCGAGCCGCAGCTTGGCGAGAACATCGGCATGGTCGCGCGCGCCATGGCCAATTTCGGCCTGGTCGAGCTGCGCCTGGTCAACCCGCGCGACGGCTGGCCGAACGAGAAGGCGCGCGCCGCCGCCAGCCGCGCCGATCATGTCATCGATGCCGTCAGGGTTTTCGACGATCTCGCCTCGGCGATCGCCGACCTTAACTTCGTCTTTGCCACCACCGCGCGTGAGCGCGACGGGTTCAAGCAGGTACGCGGGCCGGTCGAGGCGGGCAGGGCGCTCAGGACGCGCTCCCAGGCGGGCCTGCGCACCGGCATCTTGTTCGGCCGCGAACGCTTCGGCCTCTACAATGACGAGGTCGGGCTCGCCGACGAGATCGTCACGTTTCCGGTCGATCCAGGCTTTTCCTCGCTCAACATCGCCCAGGCCGTGCTGCTGATGTCCTATGAATGGATGAAGTCCGGCCTCGAGGACGAGACTCAGACCAATTTCACAGGTCCTGAACTGGTACCGGCGACCAAGGAACAACTGCATAGCCTCTTCGCCTACCTGGAAGGAGCGCTCGAGGCCCGCGGCTATTTCCGCCCGGAGGCCAAGAAGCCGAAAATGGTCGACAATCTGCGCGCGGTGCTGACGCGGGCCGGCTTCGCCGAGCCGGAGCTGAAGGTGCTGCGCGGCATCATCTCTTCGCTAGACAGGTTCTCGCCGGCGATGCCGCGCGGTGATGGTTCGCCGGGCGACGATCCCAGGCGGCTTCCCGCCGCCGCGCGTGCGGGCAAGGCGGAGGCCGACCGCCAGACAATACACACGCCCGCCGGTGACGACGAGGACGCGCCGCCGCTGGGCGGCAAGGGAACCGACAATGACTGACCAGCCGATCCTGATGTTCGATTCCGGCGTCGGCGGGCTCACAGTGTTGCGCGAGGCACGTGTGCTGATGCCCGACCGGCGCTTCATCTATGTCGCCGACGACGCGGCTTTTCCCTTCGGCGCCTGGGAAGAACCGGCGCTGCGGACCCACATCCTGCAGCTGTTTGCCAAGCTGCTCGACCGGTTTGCACCGGCCATTTCGGTCATCGCCTGCAACACCGCCTCGACGCTGGTGATTGACGCGCTGCGCGAGGCCTTTCCCGGCCATCCCTTTGTTGGCACCGTGCCGGCCGTCAAACCGGCGGCGGAGCGCACGCGCTCCGGGCTTGTCTCCGTGCTGGCGACGCCGGGCACGGTGAAACGGCAATACACGCGCGACCTGATCAGCAAATGGGCGCAGAAATGCCATGTCCGTCTGGTCGGCAGCGACAGGCTGGCTGGGCTGGCGGAAGTCTATATGCGCGAGGGCTTTGTCGATGAGGAGGCCGTACGCGCCGAGATCGCGCCGTGCTTCATCGAACGTGACGAGTTGCGCACCGACATCGTCGTGCTCGCCTGCACGCATTATCCCTTTCTGGTCAATCGCATGCGCAAGACCGCGCCCTGGCCGGTCGACTGGATCGATCCGGCCGAGGCGATCGCCCGGCGTGCCCTTTCGCTGCTGCCTCCGGTCGAAGGCAAACCACGGCAAAACGAACCCGACATTGCGGTCTTCACCTCGGGCAAGGCCGATTTCGCTGTCAGCCGGCTGATGCAGGGGTTTGGGCTGACGGTACGCTAGACTGTGCCGGCAAGCGTCTGCCGGTCAGGCAGGTTCGAAGACGATGCTACGTTGATCCGGATCGGCCGACACCAGCCTCAGCGTCAGACCGTCACCTTGCCTGAGCCCGGAGGCCTTTACAGTGGCGACGACGGGCATGTCGGCAAGCTGGACGCGAACGCCGTGGTCGGCGATATCGGTCACGACGGCCTTGAAAATCTGGCCCTCGCGTCCGTTCAGCATCACCGCCTCGGCAAGATCGATGGCCGCGTGGTTGATCTGCGCGGCACGGCTGTCCGCACGTCCCATCACCTTCGGCAATTTGTCGAACGCCTCGATGACAGCCTGCGGTACGGGCTGTCCATTGGCGATGGCCAGTGCGCAGCGCACGACGTAGCGATCCGCCAGCCGCCTGAGCGGCGCGGTTGCATGGGCATAGGTCGCTGCCATCGCCTCGTGCCAGGGGATAATGCCTTCCCTATAGGTTTGGTAGGATGCGCCGTTGCCTGCGCGGCGGATTTCCAGCATCAGCGCTGCCTGCTTCGGATCGGCCGGATCGAGCGTGCGCTGATAGTCGCGCAGACCGGTGGCGGCCGGCCACGACAGTCCAAGAGCCTGTGCAGCGTTACGCAGTCGCTCCACCTTGGCAGCATCCGGCCCCGACATCACCCGGAACAGGCCGGTATGGTGGGCAAGCATGGCGTCGGCAATCGCCATGTTGGCGGCCAGTGAAAGTGCCGCGTTGTCCTGCTCGGACTGCAGTTGCGGTCTGAACGAGAGCCGGAATGTGCCGTCGGCGAGCCTTTCCACCTCTTGCTCGGGCGGATCGACACGTGAAGCGCCGCGCGCCTGTTCGTTCGCGGCGACGCGCCGGGCCATTTCGGCGAAGCCGGCGGGGACATCGGAGGCTTGCACGCTGTCATAGGCGAGCTTCGCACGGCTCCTGATGATTGCTCGCTCCGCACCATCTAATTTCGCCGCACCGTCCTGCGCAACCCGGACCGTGAAGATCACGGCCGGACGCGGTCCATCCGGCAACAGGCTCGCCGCACCCTCGGCGATGACCGGCGGGTAGAGGCTGGCCTTGCCGTCTGGCAAGTAGAACGTCTCGCCCCGTGCCCAGGCTTCGAGATCCAGCGGGCCGCCATCCTCGACGAACCAGGCCACATCGGCGATGGCATAGTGCAGCAGAAGATCGCCGCCGCTCGCCTCGATCGAGAATGCCTGGTCGAGGTCCGTCGAAGCCGCCGGATCGAGCGTGACGAAGGGCGTCGCCGTTCGATCGGCATGCTGGTCGGGCACCTTTTTGGCCGCCGTCTCCGCAGCGGCCAATACATCTGCCGGAAATCCGACCGGCACATGGAATTCGGTGCGGATTTTCGCGAGGCCGGTGGAGAGCGCCTGTGAGGGATCGGTCAGCGACTTCATAAAGCCGTCCTACACTGGCGCCTCGGAGACGGGAAGGCTGCGCACGAAAATCGTCGGGGCCGTTCGTCTCACGGGCAGGTGCCAGCAGGATCGGGGAGGGCCCGCGGCGTTGGAACTGTCGTTGGAGCGCGACGTTTCTCCGTACAGAAAAGGAGAACCAGCCATGCCTGCCACCTCAAAAGCCCAGCAGAAAGCAGCTGGTGCCGCACTTTCCGCTAAACGCGGCGAGACCAAGAAAAGCGAACTCAAGGGCGCATCGCGCGAGATGTACGATTCGATGAATGAAAAGCAACTCGAGGAATTCGCCGAGACCAAGCGCAAAGGGCTGCCGGACAAGAAGTCGACACACTGAGCCAGTTGCCTCGCCGCATTGCCCTACCGATATAGAAAGACCCGCGACCATGTCGCGGGCCTTCGGATTTGAGTTCGGGATATCCCGCTACTTCACCCAGTGGCAGCGCCGCACCTTGCGGATCACCACGGTGCGGTGGCCGTGACGCCAGACATATCTCTTTACCTGGACGATGCGGCAGACCTGTTTGTGTCCGTGCCAGTGCCGCGCCATTGCCGGTTCGGGTGCGGCGGCAATCGATCCCGCGAGCACCGCGGCCCCTGCCAAGGTAAGGAAGACCTTCTTCATGTGAATTGAACTCCTCTAGCTCCAGTCCCTTCCTGGTGCCGTTGGCGCGAAACCTCCCGCCACATCCGGCATCGCCTCAACGTCGCGAAAGCTATAGGGTTGCGTTTCATGATGCCACTCACAAGCTTGACACCGGCCAAATCTCGGTTTAACCACCCCGCCAACGCCGGGCAGCGATGTCCGGTGTTTGTTTTCTATGCGCAAGGCTGGTCGGCATCGTCTTTCCGGTCTTGTTTGAACTGACGTGTCCCGTGGGTTTTCCGCCGCGTTGCGTGGGAGAACCCTGTCAGGTCTCGAAAACGGAGGCCAGAGGAGGGCGCGTTTCCTTCACCCGGACCACGAGGGCTCGGGTGTGTTGCTTTGAAAAGGGAATGCGATGAGCAAGCGCGAATCCGCGAAATACAAGATCGACCGCCGTCTCGGCGAAAATATCTGGGGCCGCCCGAAGTCCCCGGTCAACAAGCGTGAATACGGCCCCGGCCAGCACGGCCAGCGCCGCAAGGGCAAGCTTTCCGACTTCGGCCTGCAGCTGCGCGCCAAGCAGAAGCTGAAGGGTCACTATGGCGACGTTTCGGAAAAGCAGTTCCGCAAGGTCTATGAAGAGGCGAACCGCCG
>NZ_JAFKIC010000155.1 GCF_017306585.1 Mesorhizobium sp.
CGGGTCTCGCCATTCGTGAATCTATTTCACAAACAATATGCCTTGATCAAGGCTGGTTCACAGGCAACGCGATCACGATCTTCCATGCTCCAACACGGAATCCGGGGCGCGGAACTGGAGCGTCCTTTCTGACAGATGGACCACCGCCATGCCTCTCGCTCTCTACGCTCTCACCGCCGGCGCCTTCGGCATCGGCGTCACCGAATTCGTCATCATGGGCCTGCTGCTCGACGTCAGCGCCGACCTAGGCGTCTCGATCTCGGCCGCCGGCCTGCTCATTTCCGGCTATGCGCTGGGTGTCGTCGTCGGCGCGCCGCTGCTCGGCGCCATCGCCGGCCGCCTGCCGCGCAAGACCTTGCTGCTCGCCCTGATGGTCGTTTTCACCGTCGGCAATCTCGCCTGTGCGCTCGCGCCCGACTACTGGACGCTGATGGCGGCGCGCGTACTCACCGCCTTCGCCCACGCCTCCTTCTTCGGCGTCGGCTCGGTCGTCGCCACCGGTCTGGTCGCGCCCAACAAGAAGGCGTCCGCCATCGCCTTGATGTTCACCGGCCTCACCGTCGCCAACATCCTCGGCGTGCCGTTCGGCACCTGGCTCGGCCAGGCCTATGGCTGGCGCTCTACCTTCTGGGCCGTCACCCTGGTCGGCGTCGTCGCCTTCGCCGTCATCGCGTTGCTGGTGCCGCGTGACGAACCTGCCGCCGAGGAAGAGGAAGCAGACGCCGAAAGCGCGCTTGCCGTGCTCGGTCGTGGACCGGTGCTGCTAGGCCTGCTGACCACGGTGCTGAGTTGGGTCGGCGTGTTTGCCGCCTTCACCTATCTGGCGCCGATCCTCACCCGCATCAGCGGCTTTTCCGAGCCTGCCGTATCGCCGATCCTGCTGGTCTTCGGCGGCGGGCTTGTCGCCGGCAACCTGCTGGGTGGCCGCCTCGCCGACCGGCATCTGGTGCCGACGGTCATCGGCACGCTGGTGGCGCTTTCGGCCGTGCTCTTCGTCATGACCGCCGCCATGCATCAGCCGGTCGCGGCCATCATCGCCGTCGGCCTGCTCGGCGCCGCCGCCTTCGCCACGGTTGCGCCGCTGCAGATATGGGTGCTGGAGAAGGCCAAGGGTGCCGGCCAGGGCCTGGCATCGTCCTTCAACATCGCCGCCTTCAATCTCGGCAATGCGATCGGCGCCTGGCTTGGCGGCTTCGTCATCGACCATGGTCCTGGCCTCGGCGCGGTCACGCTGGTTGCCGCGCTGGTGCCGCTCGCAGCCCTCGCCGTGGTGTTTGTGGCGCTGCGCCTGGAGCGGGGCCGCGCACTTGGCGCACCCGCGCCGGCCCGGTGCTGACCATCGCCGCTGGTTAGCGATCCCTTCCACAAATCAACAGGAGCATTAAATGGACTATCGATCTCTCGGCGCATCGGGCCTCAAGGTCCCGGCGCTTTCCTTCGGCGCGGGCACCTTCGGTGGGTCAGGACCGCTGTTCGGCGCCTGGGGCAACAGCGACGCGGCGGAAGCCCGCCGGCTGGTCGACATCTGCCTGGAAGCGGGCGTCAACCTCTTCGACACCGCGGATGTCTATTCGAACGGCGCATCGGAAGAGGTGCTTGGCGAGGCAATCAAGGGCCGCCGCGACGCGGTGCTGATCTCGACCAAGACCTCGCTGCCGATGGGTGACGGACCGGCGGACTGGGGTTCGTCCCGCTCCCGGCTGATCCGCTCCGTGGATCAGGCATTGAAGCGCCTCGGCACCGATTACATCGACCTCCTGCAGCTTCATGCCTTCGATGCCTCGACGCCGATCGAGGAGGTGTTGTCGACGCTCGACGACCTCGTGCGCGCCGGCAAGCTGCGCTATGTCGGCGTCTCCAATTTCTCGGGCTGGCAGGTGATGAAGTCGCTCGGCATTGCCGAGAAGCATGGCTATCCCCGCTATGTCGCGCATCAAGTCTATTATTCGCTCGTCGGCCGCGACTATGAGTGGGAGCTGATGCCTCTCGGCCTCGACCAGGGCGTCGGGGCGCTGGTGTGGAGCCCGCTCGGCTGGGGCCGCCTGACCGGCAAGATCCGCCGCGGCCAGCCCCTGCCGGAAAAGAGCCGGCTGCACGACACGGCAAGCTTCGGCCCGCCGGTGGAGGACGAGCATCTCTACCGGGTGATGGATGCGCTCGATGCGGTGGCTGAGGAAACCGGCAAGACCGTGCCTCAGATCGCCATCAACTGGCTGCTGCGGCGCCCGACCGTGTCGTCGGTGATCATCGGCGCCCGCAACGAGGAACAGTTGCGCCAGAATCTCGGCGCCGTCGGCTGGTCGCTGACGCCGGATCAGGTGAGGAAACTAGATGCCGCGAGCGAGGTCACCGCGCCCTATCCGTACTTCCCCTACCGGCGGCAGGAAGGCTTCGCCCGGCTGAGCCCGCCGGCGGTGTGAGCGGCCGCCAATCTCCCCCCTCGAGGGGGGAGATTATGCGCGACGCCCTAATGCAGCACGAACTCTCCATCCACCTTGCGCCACTCGTTCGGCGCGATCAGCTTCTGGTGGGTGTAGCAGACCGAATGCAGCGGCCCGTCGAGCTTGGCCTTCCAGAATTCGATGAACTTGATCAGCACCGGAAACTTCGGAGCGATGTCGTAGTCCTGCCAGATGAAGCTCTGCAGCAGGTGGGGATGGTCGGGGAAGTGATAAAGAATCTTGGCCGTGGTCAAGCCATAGCCCTTGAGCATCAGGTCCATTTCGAGATGGTCGCGCATAGCGGTCCCCTTGGCGGTCCCTTGGTTGATTCTCCTTTCCTCCCACGCCCGATTGTGCGCGCCGTTGATTAACCGTCTATTGATTTTTTCTTCACTGAGGCCGGGTTTAGCATGAGAAAACATGCGCTTAGCAGCGCGCCCATGCGAGTGCTGACAGCCTTGCGGACGTGACCTGCGGCATCCCGCCACGCGAATCCAACGTCTAATGTTGCCGTCGCGGCGGAACTGGTAATAATGCCGCCGAATTCGCGGCCGCTTCGCCGCGATCCCGCCTGCGTTTCAAGCCGGCGGATTGGTTCGGGAGGAAAGTCAGGAATGTCCGAGGTTCATGTCCATCGCGTTCAGCCGGCCTGGAAGAAAAACGCGCTGATCGACAACGACACCTATCTCAAATGGTATGCCGACAGCATCAAGAACCCGGACAAGTTCTGGGGCAAGCACGGCAAGCGCATCGACTGGTTCAAGCCCTTCACCAAGGTCAAGAACACCTCCTTCGACGGCAAGGTCTCGATCAAATGGTTCGAGGACGGCCTGACCAACGTCTCCTACAACTGCATCGACCGCCACCTGAAGAAGCGCGGCGACCAGACCGCCATCATCTGGGAAGGCGACAACCCCTACGACGACAAGAAGATCACCTATAACGAGCTCTACGAGCATGTCTGCCGGCTCGCCAATGTGATGAAGAAGCACGGCGTCAAGAAGGGCGACCGCGTCACCATCTACATGCCGATGATCCCGGAGGCCGCCTATGCTATGCTGGCCTGCACGCGCATCGGCGCCATCCATTCGATCGTCTTCGGCGGCTTCTCGCCCGACGCGCTGGCCGGCCGCATCGTCGACTGCGAATCGACCTTCGTCATCACCGCGGACGAGGGTCTGCGCGGCGGCAAACCGATCCCGCTGAAGGAAAACACCGACAAGGCGATCGACATCGCCGCCAAACATCATGTGATGGTCAAGAACGTCATCGTCGTGCGCCGCACGGGCGGCAAGATCGGCTGGGCTCCGGGGCGCGACGTCTGGTATCACGACGAGGTCGCGACCGTTAAGGCGGAGTGCAAGCCCGAGAAGATGAAGGCCGAGGACCCGCTGTTCATCCTCTACACTTCGGGTTCGACCGGCAAGCCGAAGGGCGTGCTGCACACCACGGCCGGCTATCTCGTCTACGCCTCGATGACGCACCAATATGTCTTCGACTATCATGACGGCGACATCTACTGGTGCACCGCCGATGTCGGCTGGGTGACCGGCCACAGCTACATCGTCTACGGGCCGCTCGCCAACGGCGCGACGACGCTGATGTTCGAAGGCGTGCCGAACTACCCCTCGCAGTCGCGTTTCTGGGAAGTCATCGACAAGCACAAGGTCAATATCTTCTACACCGCCCCGACCGCGCTGCGCGCGCTGATGGGCGCCGGCAACGACCCGGTGAAGAAGACCTCTCGCAAATCGCTGCGTGTGCTGGGCTCGGTCGGCGAGCCGATCAATCCGGAGGCCTGGGAGTGGTATTTCAACGTCGTCGGCAACGGCAAGGTACCGATCGTCGACACCTGGTGGCAGACCGAGACCGGCGGCATCCTGATCACGCCGCTGCCCGGCGCCACCGACCTCAAGGCCGGTTCGGCCACGCGGCCCTTCTTCGGCGTCAAGCCGCAACTGGTCGACGGCGAGGGCAAGGTGCTGGAAGGGGCCGCCGACGGCAATCTCTGCATCACCGATTCCTGGCCCGGTCAGATGCGCACCGTCTATGGCGACCATGACCGCTTCGTGCAGACCTATTTCTCGACCTACAAGGGCAAGTACTTCACCGGCGACGGCTGCCGCCGCGATGCCGACGGCTACTACTGGATCACCGGCCGCGTCGACGACGTCATCAACGTCTCCGGCCACCGCATGGGCACGGCGGAAGTCGAATCGGCGCTGGTCAGCCATGAGAAGGTCTCGGAAGCGGCCGTCGTCGGCTATCCCCACGACATCAAGGGCCAGGGCATCTACAGCTATGTCACCCTGATGAAGGGCGTGGAGCCGACGGAGGAGTTGCGCAAGGAACTCATCGCCCATGTCCGCAAGGAAATCGGCGCCATCGCCTCGCCCGACAAGATCCAGTTCGCGCCGGGCCTGCCGAAGACCCGATCGGGCAAGATCATGCGCCGCATCCTGCGCAAGATCGCCGAGGACGATTTCGGCGCGCTCGGCGACACCTCGACGCTCGCCGATCCGGCCGTTGTCGACGACCTCGTCGCCAACCGGCAGAACAAGAAGGGCTGATGTCTGGTCCGGTACTGGGTTCGGTCGCTGAGCTCTGGCGTTATCCGGCGAGTTCGCTCGCCGGCGAGCGCCGGGACGCCATCGAGGTCGGTTCGGAAGGCATCGAGGGCGACCGCATGTTCGGTCTTGTCGACGCCTCCGACAATGAGATCGCCCGGCCCGACCGCGAAGCGAAATGGCACAAGGTGCCGCGCATCCGCACCCGGCTGACTGATGGACACGACCTGGAGATCGCCATCCCCGGCGGCGACTGGCTGCGTGCGCCGGGCGCCGAATGCGACTCGGCCGTGTCGGCCTATCTCGGCTTTCCCGCCTCGATCCGGCCTTTCGGCCACGACAATGCGCCGCCGGCCTATGCCGGCCCGATGACGCAGGCGCGTTACGGCAAGGCGCCCGTCCATCTCCTGACTACGGCTTCGCTGGCGCGCCTGAAGGCATTGCATCCGGACGGTGCGGCCGACCACCGCCGCTTCCGCCCCAACATCGTCGTCGACATGGCTGAAGTCGAAGGCTCGTTTCCCGAAACCGAATGGATCGGCCGCAAGCTCGCCATCGGCGGATTGCTGTTGACGATTTCCGAGCCGTGCCGGCGCTGCGGCTTCACCATCATCGCGCAGGACGGTTTCGACCACGATCCCGCGATCCTGCGCAACCTGGTGCGCCACAACGCGCACAATATCGGCGTTTACTGCACCGTCGACCAGGCCGCGCGCGTCGAGATCGGCGCGCCGATGCGGTTCGTCTGACGGCGCTTCGCGCCGCCCAACCTGTAATACGCCTGACAGAAAACCGCGCCATACAGCCGGACGCGACGGCTGGTCGCCTTCCCTATCCAACAATTCCACGATCGGAGTGCCGATGACCTCCCTGCCCGTTCTTGGCGCCGCCATGACCCTGGACGATCTCGAAATCCATCGCGACTGGCTGTTCGAGAAACAGCGCGACCTGGAGCTGCAGGATTTCGCCGAGGCCGGTGTCCTCAATGGCGACTGGGCGCCGCTCGCCGCCCGCGCCAGAAAGCTTCTCGACGGCCATCAAGGACGGCTAGGAATCCATGGGCCTTTCTGGGGCTTCACCA
Organism: Mesorhizobium sp.; assembly: GCF_017306585.1. Taxonomy (GTDB): domain Bacteria; phylum Pseudomonadota; class Alphaproteobacteria; order Rhizobiales; family Rhizobiaceae; genus Mesorhizobium. The sequence goes on from NZ_JAFKIC010000155.1 coordinate 6,090, forward strand.
TTGCCTCGCAGGATCCCGATATCCGCGCTGTTGTCAGCAAGCGCCTGATGCAAGGACTTGAGGTCTGCGCCGCCATCGGCGCCACCCACATGGTCGTGCACAGCCCCTACACGACCTGGTCCTACAACAACCTCGACAACAATCCAGGTGAGCGCGAAAAGATCGTCGATTACTGCCACCTCACCTTGGGCGACGCAATCAAGCGGGCCGAGGATATCGGCTGCACCATGGTGCTGGAGAACATCGAGGACAAGGACCCGCATATCCGCGTGGCGCTGGCCGGGAGCTTCAACTCTCCTGCCATAGCCGTTTCGATAGACACCGGCCATGCCTATTACGCCCACGGCTCGACCGGTGCTCCGCCTGTCGATTACTACGTGCATGCCGCGGGCAACCGGCTGCGGCACGTCCACCTGCAGGACGCCGACGGTTACGCCGACCGGCACTGGAGCCTGGGTGAAGGCACCATTCAGTGGCGCTCGGTCTTCGCCGCGTTGGCGAAGCTCGACAGCAATCCGCGCCTTATCATCGAGATCAAGGACAAGTCGAAAATACCGGCCTCGGCGGCCTATATCGCCGCGCTCGGCCTGGCTGAGTAACGCACAGGCACGCCCACTCGCCATAGCCGCGCCTTCGCTTCGCCGACCTCGTCGGCGTCAATCGGGCCACCAGATTGCCACATCGATCGGATGAATGAGGTCGACCAGAAGGAAGCGAAGCCATGCGTCGATTGAACCTTGCCCTGGCGCTGGCGATCTTCTGGCCCGCGCCCCTGGCTGTCGCAGGCGAAACTGCCGCCGACCCAGGCAGGCGGGAATCGCCCACCGGGCTTCCGGCCAACGCGGTCGCGGACTATCAACTTGGCGGCGCCTATGAACCACCGGCCGGGGTAAACGTCGTTGTGCGCGACAGCAGCGCCGCGCCGGCTTCGGGGCTCTACAACATCTGCTATGTCAACGGTTTCCAGACCCAGCCGGCGACACAATGGCCTGCGGATCTGCTTGTTGCGGATCGAGCGGGACAGCCTCTCGCCGACGCCGACTGGCCAGACGAATACCTGCTGAACATATCTTCGCAGAAGCTTCGGCAGCGAATCCTGGGTCGTCTCGCTGAAACCATCTCCAAATGTGCGCGGGCCGGCTTCAACGCCGTCGAGTTCGACAATCTCGATTCCTACACGAGATCGAAAGGTGCCTTGAAGAAAGCGGACGCGCTGGCCTTCGCGCTGTTGCTGGTGCGCACGGCACACGCAAGCGGGCTCGCTGCCGGACAAAAGAACACGCCGCAGCTGACTGAAAAAGATCGGCAGGGGATCGGTTTCGACTTCGCGATCGCCGAGGAGTGTCACCGATACGACGAATGCACGGCCTACACCCGTTTCTACGGCAACAAGGTCATCGACATCGAGTACACCGACAATCTCCGGGGCTCGTTCTCGGATGTGTGTGCGGATCCCACAGTCCCCCGCAACACGATATTGCGCGACCGCAAACTCTCGCCGGCGACGCACCGGCAATATCACTACGAGCATTGTTGATGCGCCGGCAGGCGGTCTGGCGCTACCGGTACAAATCGGCCCGCGTCGGCGGCAGGCCGCTCGGCCCGCGCGCCCGCCTGGTGGCGACGGTCTGAAAGATCTGCGCCGAGCCGCGATCGAAGGTGATCGAGCAGCCGGTGAGATAAAGCAGCCAGAGCCGCGCCCGGGGCTCGCCCACCTCGGCGATCGCCTCGTCGAAGCGGGCATGCAGGCGTTCGGCCCACAGCCGGCAGGTGCGCGCATAGTGTTCGCGCAGGTTCTCGACGTCGGCCGCGAGAAAGCCATGCGCCTCGAGATTGCCTAACGTCATGCCGATCGTGTCGACCTCGCCGCCGGGGAAGATGTATTTGATCAGCGCCTTGTACTCCGCGCCCTTGCGCAGCGTCTTCCTCGTGCCGCCCTTGCCGCGCCTCGTGATGGCGTGGTGCAGATAGATGCCGCCGGGCTTGAGCAGGCGGTGCACGGTCGAGAAATAGGTGGCGTGGTTGGCGATGCCGACCGCCTCGAACATGCCGATCGACGAAATCTTGTCATAGGAGCCGTCAAGCTCGGTGTAGGACTTGATGTCGATGGTGATCCTGTCCTCCAGCCCCTCGGCGCGGATGCGCTCGCGCGCCAGCCGGGTCTGTTCTTCCGACAGCGAAACACCGTGCCCGACGGCGCCGTAATGTTTCGCGGCATGGATGAGCATGGCGCCCCAGCCGCAGCCTATGTCGAGCAGCCGGTCGCCCGGCTTCAGCCTCAGCTTGCGGCAGATATGGTCGAGCTTGTCTTTCTGCGCCTGGTCGATGCCGTTGGCGAAGTCGGTGAAATAGGCGCAGGTGTAGACCATGCGCTCGTCAAGGAAGAGCCGGTAGAATTCGTTCGAGATGTCGTAGTGATGCTCGATCGCCTTCTTGTTGGAACCGCTGACGAAGGGGTTTTGTCCCCCGAGATCGGCCCGTTTCGTCATCTGCCTACGAGAAAAGAGCACAGCGGGCAGGTCGCGCAGGATCGCCAGCTTCGGTAGCGACTTGAGACGCAGCTTGCCTTTCGACGGCAGTGCGTAGAGGTCGAATAGCGACCCGCCTTCGACGTCGATGGTCTTGGCGATCCACATTTCGACCAGGGTTGAGAAGTTCGGCCGGCGGGCCAGCTGCCAGACGATGTCCTGGTCGTTGATGGCCAGCACCGGGCCGGCCGTCGGGCCGATGCGTTCGCCGGTCCACAGCCGGACGGCAAAGCCCGGCTTCAGCGCTTCAACGACGGTCCGAACGATGCGTGCCGCCTTGTCGGCTGCATCCATGCCCACTCCTCACGGTCGATGACCCCGGCGATGATCTTGGCGGTTTGATCGGCTTGCCGCAACCCCTGCCTCGGCTGCCCCGGCGCACGTGCGGGTGTTTCAGCCAGAACACACTCCAACGGCTTTGGCACGCCTCGGCAGGTCGCCGTCGAAAAGGAGCACTTGCCAAAGCGCAGGAAAGACCCCACCTTGGGGTCGTGTTCAACGAACTGAAAGGAGGTGATCCGATGTCGAGTGATTTCGTTTTCCAGAACGTGGCCTCAGCGGATTGCACTTTCGGGAAGCAGACTTCCCGTTAAGGCGCGAGAAGCGCGGCGGGTAGCCCGAAGGGGTTACCGCCAGGAGCCGCGCCATGGACGGAAACACGGAAGGCCGCCGGCTTCGAAAGAAGCGGCGGCCTTTTCCTTTTGGGCCGGAACTTACTTCGTCAATGTCAGGCTTTCGATGTTCCGGGCGATTGTCTGGAAGGCCGTATCGAGTTCGGTGCCGTCGGCTGCCTGGTAGAAGTGCTTGACCGAACCGGTATCCGGGCTGGCGCAAGCCTGTAGCGTCGCGGCGGCATTGGCCTCGTCGAGCTTGAAGCCGATCGTGAAGATTTCTATGCCCTTGTCGCGCATGTTGGCGCACAGCTTGGTTGCCGCCGCGCGGGTCTGTTCCTTGCCGGCGTCGTTGTAAACCTGGTTGACGCCGGAAGCATCGAAGTACGACAGGTTGAATTCGCCGTCCGTCATCAGGATCGCGTATTTGCCGACTTTTTTCGGATCCATCTTGGCCGGCCGCTGCGAGGCATTCATTACAGTGCCCCAGTTTTCGGAGAGCATGTACCAAGCCCATTGAACGCCGATATGGCCGGCGGTTCCGCCCGACGCGACGAGGTCCCTGATGACGTTCTTGAGCGTCGTTGCGTCGGCCGTCAAAGGAACGAGCGTAGCGACAGGGCAAGCAGCAGTACGTGTGTTCGTTGCAAAACCGGACAGCAGATAGTCACGATTGACCATGCTGGAGTCAGGTCCTGCGTCCGAGTACTGATCGGCGCCCTTGCGCTCGGTGGCACAGTTATCCGGCCGCGTCGAGGCAGAAGCAAGCTGGGCGCTTGCATTGCCGGGCGCCTGCTTGCGGTCGCTGGCATTGGCCTCGACGTAAACACTGCTGGCCGCAAGCTGTCCGGCATTGACCGAATTGGCGTAAGGCACGATCGAAACGCGTACCCGCGGCTTGCTCGGATCCTGGCCGCCCAGGAAACTGTCGACGGCATTGGCCGCGGCAGCCTTGAGGTCCTTGATCTTCTGGCCGGCCATCGATCCGGTGACATCGAGCATCATCGCCACTTCGATGGTCCTGTCCGAGTAGAGCGATGTCGTCGACGCAGTGACGCGCCTCGTGTCGGTCATACCGAAGATCGGGAAGAACAGGGCGACATCGACATAGGCGTCCACCTGGACCGTTTTGGCAGTCTTGTCGACAATCAGCTTGTCCAGCACGATCTGGTCGGGCTGCAGGATGCCCGCCGTGCTGTTGGCGCCGAGAAAAGCCTGCACGGACTTGCTGGCATCGGCTTCCTTGATGGCGCCGGTGGTGATGTCGCGGGCCGTGGATGTCACGGCGGCGTCGACCACGCCCTGCAGGCTCGATCTGGCGTTGTAGAGTTGCGCGACATTGACCGAGAAGCCGGCGGCTAGCGCCAAGACCGAGGCAGCAAGGCCGAACAGGATTGCGAAATTTCCACCGCGATGTCCGGCGAACCCGCCGACCGCGTGAACAAGACCCCCGTAATTTCGCATCCAACAGCCTCCGCATGCCTCGGCCTCGTCGCCGCGATGAGGGCAATGCAGGATTCCAGCCGGATGCCGCCAGCAATCTGGATCATCGGATCAAGATGTTATTTTTGCTACATTTTTTCAGGTAAAGAAGGTGAACGATCGGTAAATGCCGCCACAATGCGATTCGGTCGTTTACGAAGCACTTACCAAGACATCGTGGCCTGTGGCACAGGACGCGGGAGACGTCCCGGGACGGCACATCGCGACCTGTGCCAGAGCGAAGCAGAATCACCTATCCGGCGTGCATTCCGGGGTCAGGCGGACGTTCCCAAGCCTCGGCGGGCCTAAGCCAGCATCCGGGCGCTGGCCGTCCGGTCGATGCCATGATGGGGCGGATTGAACAGCCTTCCTTGCTGCTCATAGGTCCAGACCTTGAACAGGCTGAGCCGGTGCGGCCCGAAGCTGTGCAGCAGGGGCACGTCAGTGGCGTCGCGGCCGCGCGCAATGACGACGCGGCCTATCCGGGGCGTGTTGTGGCGTGCGTCGAACGTGTACCATTTGCCGCCGAGGAACACTTCCATCCAGGCCGAGAAATCCATCGGCGCCGGATCGGCCGGCACGCCGATATCGCCGAGATAACCGTTCACATAGCGCGCCGGAATGTTCATGCAGCGGCAGAGCGTGATCGCCAGGTGGGCGAAGTCGCGGCAGACTCCGACCCGCTCCTCATGCGCCTGCGCCGCCGTGCGGGTGGAGCGTGCATAGCCGTATCCGAAGGACAGCCGGTTGTGGACATAATCGACGATCGCCTGCACCCGCGCCCAGCCGGACGGCAGGTGACCGAAAAGCTGCCAGGCAAGGCTGCTGAGATGATCGGTCTCGCAATAGCGGCTGCCCAGGAGATAGCCGAGCACCTCGTCCGGCAGTTCCGCCACCGGCACCTCGCGCGCCAAAGTGTTGACTTCGTCGGTCTCGCCGCTGTCTTCGACGACGGCATCGTAAAGGATGCGAAAGGTGCCTGCGGGCGCGGTGAAGCGGCGGCAGGCATTGCCGTGCAGGTCCTCATAGAGCCTGGTCGGCACCGAAGGCGAGGTCAGGACACGCGTCTGCCGCTTGATGTCGGCCTTTCTGTCCTTGTGAATCTCCAGCAGCGAAATAACCGGCGTGGCCTCGGTGCACTCAATGGCGATCTCGTAGCCGAGGCGGATCAGCATGGGCGTCGTCCCTTTGTTCGCATGATGGGGATTTCCGGGTTCAAACGTCGCAACATGACCACGGTTCCGCCGGATGGTCGTAAAAACACCCTTCGCGCCTTTCCATGTCGGCGGCTGGACGTTACGGTTGCGGCCTCCCTCGACACGCTCCCCGAATTTCAAGGAAAATCATGTTTGCAGGCAGAAAATTCGCCGCCTTCCTTTTCGACATGGACGGCACGCTCATCAATTCCATCGCCTCGGCGGAGCGGGTGTGGGGCGATTGGGCACGCCGCCATGGCCTGGACGTCGCCGCCTTCCTGCCGACCATCCACGGCGTGCGGGCGATCGAGACCATCACCAACCTTGCCCTTCCCGGCGTCGACCCCGCGCATGAGGCCGACCTGCTACTGAAGGCCGAGGCCGCCGATCTGGACGGCATCGTGCCGATCCCCGGCGCCGTGGCGTTTCTCAATGCGCTGCCGCCCGAGCGCTGGGCGATCGTTACCTCGGCGCCACGCTCGCTGGCGCTCGCGCGCATGAAGGTCGCCGGCATTCCCGTGCCCACGGTTCTCGTCGCGGCGGAAGACGTATCCCGCGGCAAGCCGGCGCCCGACTGTTTTCAGCTTGGGGCAAGACGCCTTGGCTTCGACGCCCGCGACTGCTTGGTGTTCGAGGATGCTCCGGCCGGCATCGCGGCGGCAGAGGCGGCGGACGCTTCGGTCATGGTCATCAACGCCACGCACCCGCATCCGGTGCCGACGCACCATGCCGCCATACCGGACTACGGCGCGGTCGGCATCACCGTCGACGATCGCGGCTGGCTGGCGATCGAGCCTCGGCGCAACGCCGCCTGAGCAGACCGGCCAGGGTGCGTTGAGATTCAGGTCAGGCCGAGCCGAAAATGGTGGCTTCCGAGACCGGAGCGGAACGTACTTTTCGTACGTGAGCTCAGTTCTACTGCGACGCAGTAGAACGGGGAAGCGCAGAAGGCTGCCGTTTGCAGGCCGGCCTCACCTGAATATCAACGCACCCTAGAAGTCGCTGGTCAGGCCCTTGACTTCCCAGTCGCCGTAGCGGCCGGGTTCCTTGCCGCCGCGGCCGCCAATTTCCTTCGGCAGCGCCGCTTCCTTCTCGCGATATTCGCCACGCCGTGCCTCGGCTTCGGCCAGGGCGCGGCGCGCGGCGGGGCTCAATTCCCTTGGCGGCGCGTCGTTCGCCGCACCGGTGGGCGTTTTACTGGTTTCGTCGTTCATGCGATATCTCGGGCGGATTGAAACGGCAGCAAGCCTTTCCCATCATATAGCGATGAGCTTGAGGGATCGACCCCTTTCACCACGAACGGACAGGAGCAGACGATGAACACCATCCGCACCGCCATGCTTCTTGCCGCGATGACGGCGCTGTTCATGGGCGTCGGCTTCCTGATCGGCGGCTCGGGCGGCATGATGATCGCGCTGGTGATCGCCGCCGGCACCAATCTGTTCAGCTACTGGAACGCCGACAAGATGGTGCTGTCGATGAATCGCGCCGTCGAGGTCGACGGGAAGAACGCCCCGGAATATTACGCCATCGTCCAGGCGCTGGCCAAGCAGGCCGGCCTGCCCATGCCCAGGACCTATCTGATCGACAGCCCGCAGCCGAACGCCTTCGCCACCGGCCGCAACCCGCAGAATGCGGCGGTCGCCGCCTCCACCGGCCTGCTGCAGCGGCTGACCCATGAGGAGGTTGCGGCCGTGATGGCGCACGAGCTTGCCCATGTTCAGCATCGCGATACGCTGACCATGACCATCGTCGCCACCTTTGCCGGCGCCATTTCCATGCTTGGCAATTTCGCCTTCTTCCTTGGCGGCAACCGCAACAACAACAGCCCTTTTGGATTCGTCGGCGTGCTGGCCGCGATGATCGTCGCGCCTTTCGCGGCCATGATCGTGCAGATGGCGGTCAGCCGCACCCGCGAATACGAGGCCGACCGGCGCGGCGCCGAAATCTGTGGACACCCGCTGTGGCTGGCCTCGGCGCTTGACAAGATCGCCCGCGGCGCCGAACGCATTCCCAACCCCGATGCCGAGCGCAATCCGGCGATGGCGCATCTCTTCATCATCAATCCGCTGCATGGCGAGCGCATGGACAACCTGTTCTCCACCCACCCCAGCACCGAGAACCGCATCGCCGCGCTGCAGGCGATGGCGCGCCAGATGGGTGGCGGCGGTTCGCAGGGCACACAATCCCGGGCGCCGGCACCGACCGAGACGGAAGAGCCGCAATCGGCCGGCCCCTGGGGTAAGCCCGCTGCGCCACAGCAGCCGGCAGAGCCGGCCGCGCCCAAATCCAACCCATGGGGCCGCAACCCCACCGGACCCAAAGGCCGGTGGTCGTGAACGTGACAGGCAAAGCCCCCCGACGCAAAGTCTCCAGCAATCAGGAACACAGGGACAGCGGCGAGTTCGTCGCCGGCCTTGCCGCCCGCAAGGCGGCGGCGCGCCTGCTTGCCGCCGTCATCGACGCCAGGACACCGCTCGACGGGCTGACAGACCACGAGAACGGTCACCCCCAGTACAAGTCACTCGACCTGCGCGATCGCGGCCTGGTGCGCGCAATCCTGGTCACGGCGCTGCGCTATCGCATGACCATATCGGGCCTGCTGGCGCGGCGCCTGGAAAAACCGCTGCCGCCCAACGCCACCGCGCTGTCGCACATGTTGCATGTGGCGGCCGCGCAGATCCTGTTCCTCGACATTCCCGACAGCGCCGCCGTCGACCTGGCGGTCACCCATGCCAAGTCCGATCCGCGCACCCAGCGCTTCTCCGGTCTGGTCAACGGCGTGCTGCGCACGCTGGCGCGCGCCAAGGACACCGAACTTCCCGAGGCCCTTGCCGCGACCGACGAAGCGCCCAAGTGGTTTTCGGACCGGCTGAAGGCCGCCTATGGTCCGGACAAGGCCAAGCTCATTCTCGAGGCCCATCGCGTTGAGGCGCCGGTCGATTTCTCGGTCAAGACCGATCCCGAATACTGGGCTGGAAAGCTCGGCGGCATCGTCCTGACAACCGGCACGGTACGGGTCGAGAAGCTTGCCAGTGCCGTCACCGAACTGCCGGGCTTCGCCGAAGGCGCCTGGTGGGTCCAGGACGCGGCGGCCAGCCTGCCGGCAAAACTGTTCGGTGATGTCAAAGGATTGCGCGTCGCCGATCTCTGTGCCGCGCCCGGCGGCAAGACCGCGCAGCTCATCCTGGCAGGCGCCAGGGTCACCGCCGTCGACACCTCGAAGAACCGTCTGGCGCGTCTGGCGCAGAACCTTGGTCGCCTCGGCCTGTCGGCCGATATCGTCCAGGCCGACCTGCTCAAATACGAGCCGGCCGAGCTCTTCGACGCAGTACTGCTCGACGCGCCCTGTTCATCGACCGGCACGGTGCGGCGGCATCCAGACGTGCCCTGGACCAAGACGACGGCCGATGTCGATAAGCTCGCCGACCTGCAGCACAGGCTGCTCGCCCGCGCCGTCACGTTGGTCAGGCCCGGCGGCCGGATCGTCTTTTCCAATTGTTCGCTCGACCCGCTCGAAGGCGAAGACCTGCATCGCGCCTTCCTGGCGCAGACAGCATTGGTCGCCGACGATCCGCTGCATCGGGGCGAGATTGCCGGCATCGATCCGTTCCTGACGCAGCAGGGAACGCTGCGCACCACGCCGGCCGATCTCGACCTCGGCGCGCCGGAGCGCTCGGGTCTGGACGGCTTCTTCGCCGCACGCATGCGCCGCGCCGGCTAATGATTTAACCATCTGGGTTTGCTGACTTTTTTAGGGAGGGTCCGGGTCAAAACCCGGTGAGCCGTAGCCGCTGCCAGGAATTCGCCTTCGCACGAGTCGTTCAATCATGTAGACTCGCACCGGGGTTAAGGACGATCAGGAGGGCTTTTGGCACTGGCTGCCAGCAACACGACGCGTCTGTGGACGCTGGTCGCGAGGGAGTTCTGGCGCAAGACGCGCCGGCGCCTGCGCGCCGGGCCGGTCTATCGCTGGCGCTATTCCGGCCGCACGCCTGAGCGCGTGCTGATCGCGCCGCCGGACCTGCGGCTCGCCGACCCCCAGATCGCACTCGAGATTTATTATGGCCGCTATCCCCTGTCGGGGCATCTTGTAGAGACCGGCGGCAAATCGCCCTTCCAGATCAATGTGCCCAACCATGGCTGGCTGAAGACACTGCATGGCTTTCGCTGGCTGCGCCACATGCGCGCCGCCGGCACCGAACTCGCCGCCGCCAATGCGCGCGCCCTGGTGTCCGACTGGATCGCCATGCATGGCAGCCATATTTCGGGCGTTGCCTGGGAGCCGGGGACGACGGCCAAGCGCATCATCGCCTGGCTGCAGCATTCCTCCGTCGTGCTGCAGGGCGCGGAGTTTCCCTTCTACCGCGCCTTCCTGAAATCGCTGGCCATCCAGATCCGCTACCTCAGGTCGATGGCGCGTGAAATGCCCGACGGCAAGGACCGGCTGCGGGCTCGCGTGGCGCTTGCCTTCGCGGCCCTTTCCCTGCCGGCCCCCGCCTCGGCGCTGCGCGGCGCCACCCGCAACCTTGCCGAGGAACTCAACCGCCAGATCCTTGCCGATGGCGGCCATATCTCACGCAATCCGATGACGGTTCTGGAGATCCTGGCCGACCTTCTGCCGCTGCGGCAGACCTACGCCAACCAAGCGGAGACGCCGCCGCAGGCGCTGATTGGCGCCATTGACCGGATGTTGCCGGCGCTGCGCTTCTTCCGCCATCAGGACGGCAGCCTCGCCCGCTTCAACGGCATGGGCGCCACCATCCACGACCGCATCGCCACCATCCTGCGTCATGACGACACCGCCGGGGCGCCGCTCCTGCATGCGCCGCACTCCGGCTATGAGCGCCTGTCGATGGGCGGCACCACCGTGATTGCCGATACCGGCCTGCCGCCGCCGGTCGACGTGTCCAACGCCGCGCATGCCGGCTGCCTGGCCTTCGAACTGTCGTCGGGCCGCCAGCACTATATCGTCAATGCCGGCATCGACACCTATGGCGCGGCCGAGTTCCGGCCGCTGGCGCGCGCCACCGCGGCCCACTCGACCGCCACCATCAACGACACCTCGTCGGCCCGCTTCACCCATTCGTTGCGGGTCAACGACCAGCTGGGCTCGCCCTTGATCGGCGGCCCGCAGCATGTGCAGTGCAAGCGCACCGACCAGAAGGGCGTTCACGGCTTCATCGCCCGCCATGACGGCTACCTCCAGCGTTTCGGCTTCCTGCATGAGCGCGAACTGAAACTCGCCTCGAACGGCAATGTGCTGACCGGCCGGGACCGGTTTCAGCGGCCGGGCAATGCCGCCATCCGCAACAATGGCCGCGACTTCATCACCGTGCGCTTCCATGTCCATCCAGACATCAATCTTCTGCAGGACGAACACGACCGGCTGGTGCTGGCCGCCGACCAGGCAGACACCTGGGTGTTCACATCAGACGAGGTGGTGCCCGAGGTCGAGGAATCGATCTATTTCGCCGGCCTTGGCGGTCCACGCCGCAGCCGGCAGATCGTGCTGGCCTTCAAGGCATCCGATATCAACGACGTCCACTGGCAGCTAACCCGCACCAGGATCGCCGGCTATCCGGAAAACAACTGAACGATAGACGGCATCGCGATTGGCCGGGATCACGCCGCTTTTGTCGAGAAGGCCTGCTTGGCGAGCTCCAGAGCGTAGCCTCTTACATCGGCCGGCCACGATTGGATAAGCTCCCGGAAGCGCGGCTCTCCGCCCGCGAACAAGGCCCGCGTCGCCTCCTCGAAACCGGGGAGGTCACCAGCAATTGCCGACATGAAGCGGTATGTCGCCTCGCGCGCCATCCGCATCCGGTCCTGACCGGTGGCCGAGCGCCGGGCCTCGTCCACAAGGCGCCGCAGCGCCTGCGAGGCTCCGCCTGGCTGCAACGCGAGCCATTCCCACTGCCTTGGCAGAAGCGTTACCTCGCGCGCGACCACGCCGAGCCGCGGCCTGCCGCGCCCTCGTGTGTCTGACGTAACGTTGCCAGGTGACGGTCCGCCTTCGCCTTCTTTCAGATCAGCCGATGCAACAAACCGCGCGGAAACATCGGCGGTCGAACCGCGCAAATCCAGATCGACCACCGCGCCGGTCTCGTCGTTGAAGACCAGCACCGGCTTTGTGCCGGCTGCCGCGGCCTTTGCCACGAGCGCGACATCGACCAGCGCTCCGCGAGTCAGGATGCAATCGTCGGCAAAGGCCGTATAGCGCCCGGCGCCCGGTGTGGTCATTGGCAAGCTCGCATGGGACCTCACTAGAGCAATTCCAGGAAAAGTGTGTAACGGTTTTCCGTCCGGAATTGCGTAGAAACAAAGAGTTAGAGCGGTTCGGCGATTCCATCAAACGCTGAACCGCTCTAGCCGTCCACCACCTTGGCGTCAATATTACCCGGGTAAAATTGACAAAGCCTGGTTATTCCTCTACTGGCGGCCGGGAAGAAAGGCTTGCAACGATGATCGACCGGAAAGAGGCAATCGCCGCCTACAGGAAACGCGAAGTGGTTTCGGGCATCTATGCCCTCCAGTGCAGGGCGACGGGACAGAGGTGGGTCGGCTACTCTCCGGATATGAGCACCGTACAGAACCGGCTGTGGTTCACCCTGCGCTTGGGGAACCACCCTTCGAAGGATCTGCAGGCCGCGTGGAACGGCAGTGGCGCCGATGGCCTTCTATTCGAGACGATCGAGCGGTTCGAGGCCGACGAGGCGCCTGCGGGAGCCGCGCTCCAGGCATGCCTGGCGCGATGGCGCGGCAAATTGAACGCATTGCCGGCCTGAGGCCTGGTTTGATTTCCACGGATCATGTGCTAGGGCGCGGGCATCCACCCACACCAGCCGTGAAAGGCCGCGCCCATGGCCATCGCCGCCAAGAACATTCCCGCACCGGACCTCGTGCCCGTGCGCCGCGCCCTGCTTTCGGTCTTCGACAAGACCGGACTGATCGATTTCGCCAGAGCGCTGGCCTCGGCGGGGGTCGAGCTGGTGTCGACTGGCGGCACGGCGAAAGCCATCGCCGAGGCCGGCATGGCCGTGCGCGATGTCTCCGAGCTCACCGACTTTCCCGAGATCATGGACGGGCGCGTCAAGACGCTGCATCCCTCCGTGCATGGTGCGCTGCTTGGCGTACGCGACGACCCTGAACACTCGGCGGCGATGCGCAAATACGGCATCGAGCCGATCGACCTGGTCGTCTGCAACCTCTACCCGTTCGAGGAAGTCCGCCGGTCCGGCGCCGATTATGCCGCGATCGTCGAGAACATCGACATTGGTGGCCCGGCGATGATCCGCGCCTCGGCCAAGAACCACGGCTACGTCGCTGTCGTCACCGACCCCGGCGACTACGCTTCCGTGCTCAATGCGCTGGAGATGAACATCGGCTCGCTGTCGCTGGATTTCCGCAAGAAGCTGGCAGCCAAGGCCTTTGCCCGCACCGCCAGCTATGACGCCGCGATATCAGGCTGGTTCGCCGAGGCGCTCGGGATCGAGCATCCGACCTGGGGTGCCTTCGGCGGCAAGCTGGCCGAAGTGATGCGCTACGGCGAGAACCCGCACCAGAGCGCCGGCTTCTACGTCAATGGCGACAAGCGGCCGGGCGTCGCCACCGCGCGACAACTGCAGGGCAAGCAGCTGTCCTACAACAACATCAACGACACCGACGCCGCCTTCGAACTGGCCGGCGAGTTCGATCCGGCACGCTCGGCGGCCGTGGCCATCATCAAGCACGCCAACCCCTGCGGCGTCGCCGAGGCTGCCTCATTGAAGGCCGCCTACGCCAAGGCGCTGGCCTGCGACCCGGTCTCGGCCTTTGGCGGCATCGTCGCCGTCAACCGCACGCTCGACGCCGAAGCGGCGGAAGAGATCGTGAAGACCTTCACCGAGGTGATCATCGCGCCCGATGCCACCGACGAGGCCGCGGCGATCGTTGCGGCGAAGAAGAATCTGCGCCTGCTGGTCACCGGCGGCCTGCCGGACCCGCGCGCGGCCGGCACCACCGTCAAATCCGTTTCCGGCGGCCTGCTCGTCCAGGGCCGTGACAACGCCGTGGTCGACGATCTCGAACTGAAGGTGGTGACGAAGCGCGCGCCGACGCCGGCCGAGATGGCCGATCTGAAATTCGCCTTCCGCGTCGCCAAGCACGTCAAGTCGAACGCCATCGTCTACGTCAAGGACGGCGCCACCGTCGGCATCGGCGCCGGCCAGATGAGCCGGGTCGATTCCTCGCGCATCGCCGCCCGCAAGGCGCTCGATGCGGCCGAGGCGGCTGGCATGGCCGAGCCACTCACCAAGGGGTCGGTCGTCGCCTCGGACGCCTTCTTCCCCTTCGCCGACGGCCTGCTGTCGGCCATCGAAGCCGGCGCCACCGCCGTCATCCAGCCCGGCGGCTCGATGCGCGACGACGATGTGATCGCCGCCGCCGACGCGCACGGCATCGCCATGGTGTTTACGGGCGTCAGGCATTTCAGGCATTGAGCGCCCTCTTCCTTCCCCCCTTGTGGGAGAAGGAAGAGGCGTTACTACTCAGCCGGCCGATCCGCCGGATAGGGCGTGCGAACCAAAATCGCCATCCCGATGCCGAGGAACAGGATGATGGCGGCCATGCCGAGCCGCGCAGAGCCGCTGAGCGCGGTGATGGTCGCCACCAGGAACGGCGCCAGGAAACTGGTCGCGCGTCCGGCGAGCGCGTAGATGCCGAAGTAACGGCCCGACTCCGCAGCCGTGACGCTGCGCGCCATGTAGGAACGTGATGACGCCTGCACCGGCCCGAAAGCCAGGCCGATGAGCAGGCCGTAGAGAATGTAGGCCTTCTCGGCCGCCGTGCCGAACAGGCCGCCCGAATCGGTTGTCGAGAGCTGGATGAGGCCGAGCAGCGTGAAGCCCGGCCCAGTCGAGATGATGCCGATGGTGGCGACCGAGAGCATGACCAGCGCGATCATCACCACCGCCTTGGAGCCTAGTGCGGTGTCGAGGCGCGCCGCGATCCAGCAGCCGAAGATGGCGACCACATTGAGGATGATGCCGAACATGCCGATCTCGGTGATCGACCAGTGGAACATCGCCGCCGCGAAGGTGCCGCCGAGCGCCAGCAGCGCATTGACGCCGTCCTGGTAGATCATGCGGGCGATGAGGAAGCGGAAGATGCCGCCGCGCTTGCGCACTTCGGCGAGCGTCGATTTCAGTTCCGACAGGCCCTCGCGCACCGCCGGTCCGATCGGGATGCCCTTGACGGCGTCCGGCGTGAAGAAGAACATCGGCAGGATGAACAGGAAATACCAGCCGGCGGCCAGCGGCCCGGTGGCGCGCGCGTCCTCGCCGAGCTTCGGGTCGAGGCCGAACAGCGGGGTGATGCCGATGATGGTCTTGCCGGTTTCCGGGGACCCCGCGAGGCAAGTGACGACGAAGATCAGCGCGATCATGCCGCCGAGATAGCCGAGGCCCCAGGCGGTGTTGGAGATGCGGCCGATCTCGCTCTTCGGCACCAGCCTCGGCATCATGGAATCGTTGAACACGGTGGAGAATTCCGCCGCCACCGAGGCCAGCGAGAACAGCGCCACGATGAAGAACAGGTTCGAACCGGGCGCGGCGAGCCACAGCAGCGCAAGGCTCACGATCTTGATTGCGGCGAAGAAGGCGATCCATGGCTTGCGTGGTCCGGTCTGGTCGGCGATCGAGCCGAGGATCGGCGACAGCACGGCAATGACCAGCCCGGCCGCCGCGATGCCGTAACCCCAGACGGCCTGCCCGGTGTTGGGGTCGCTTGCCATGCGCGAGACGAAATAGGGACCGAAGATGAAGGTGGTGACTACCGTGAAGAACGGCTGCGCCGCCCAGTCGAAGAACATCCAGCCCCAGATGCCGCGCCCGGACGCCCGCTGCACTGTCTCTACCGCCATGCTGATTCCCCCGGCATCTGCTCCGCCCGCGTCGGGCGCCATGTCTGCATGTTTCCGATGCTCATGCAAATGACATACGTCGCGCTGCCCCTCATTGTCCTGCCGGACATTTCTCCCCGTATGGTGACGGGGAGAAAGACGCTGTCCGGAAGGATTTCGCCAATTGTCGATGTCGCAGAATCGGCGCCGACCTTGCGGCCAGTTCCCTTTTCCCGTCACTATACGGGGAGAAGGTGGCGGCAGCCGGATGAGGGGCCGCGCCGACATCGCCAGACTGCCTACATCCCCGTCAGGTCGCTCATCAGCCCCGAGGCCACCGACAGCCGCGACACGGTGATGTCGCCGCCTTCGGTCAGCGCCTGCAGCCGCTCGCGGATGCGCGCCACCCGCTCGCCGCCGGCTTCCAGCCAGGCGGCCACCGGATCGGCCGCGCCGGCGTGGCCGGTGAGCGCGGCGACCGCGATGCCGCGCCGCGCCGCGCCGATCGTGTCGGTCGCCCGCGAGAGAGCGAGCTGGTCGTAATAGTCCGACGGCGTGATCGAGCGCGCGGCGTCCTCGACGCGAGGGATGCGGAAGGCATCGCTGACGGCGAAGAAGGCCCTCGCCGCGGCGACGATGTCGGCGCCAGCGGTGCGGGCCGTCAGCGCGATATCGGGGATCAGCTCCGCGACCTCGCTCATGGCCAGCTGCTCGGCCAGCTTTTCCGGGGCGCCGCCCTTGAACAGGCCGTGCCGCTTCTCCTCTATGCGCTCGCGCGAGAAGGCCGGCAGCAGCGACACCAGCTTGGGCTCCAGCGCCTTGCGCGCCGCCTGCAGTTCGCCGATGCGTTCGCTGAGCGGCGCGGTGCCGGCATCATTCTTCAGGTACCAGCCGCAGCTCATATAGATCAGCCGGCTGACCGCCTGGTAGAGATCGAGCTGCACCTGGCCGTCGATCTGGTTGTCGAGCGCGTCGATCTCCCGGTAGAGCGCCGGCAGGGCAAAGCCGTCCCGCACCACGGCGAAAGTGCGCACCACGTCGGCCGCGCTGCGGCCCGTCGATTCCTGCAGCCGGTTGACGAAGGACGGTCCGCCGCGATTGACGAGGTCGTTCGCCACGACACGGGCGATGATCTCGCGGCGCAGCCGGTGGCCATGGATTTCCGCAGCGTATTTCTTGGCCATCCGGTCCGGGAAATAGCCCATCAGGTCGCGGTCGAAATGCGCGTCGTCAGGCACGTCGCTGGCGACGATATCGGAAAACAGCACGATCTTGGCATAGGCGAGAAGCACGCCGAGCTCGGCCCGGGTCAGCGGTTCGCCGCGCGCCTCGCGCTCGGCAAGGGCCGCGGGCGATGGCAATGTTTCCACCGCCCGGTCGAGCAGGCCGCGCGCTTCGAGCGCCGCCATGAAGCGCGCCTGGTGCGCGATGTCGGCGAGGCCGCGCTTGCGCGCGATCGAAAGCGCCAGCGTCTGCTGGTAGTTGTTGGACAGCACCAGCGCGCCGACCTCGTCGGTCATCTCGGCCAGCAGCTTGTTGCGGGCCGGGCGCGTCAGCGATCCCTTGCGCATAGCCGAGGCCAGCGCGATCTTGATGTTGACCTCGACGTCGGAGCAATTGACGCCGCCCGAATTGTCGATGGCATCGGAATTGCAGCGACCGCCATTCATGCCGAACTCGATACGCGCCCTTTGCGTGACGCCGAGATTGGCGCCCTCGCCGATGACCTTGGCGCGCACGTCGAGCGCGGTGATGCGGATGGCGTCGTTGGCACGGTCGCCGACCTCGGCATTGGTTTCGCCGGATGCCCTCAGATACGTGCCGATGCCGCCGAACCAAAGCAGATCCACTGGCGCCTTGAGGATGGCGGTCATGATCTCGACCGGCGTGGCGGTCGTCTTGGTTAGGCCGATCGCCTCCGCGGCCGCCGCCGGCAAGGTGATCGATTTCTGGCTGCGCGAGACGATGACGCCGCCCTCCGACAGCTTCGACTTGTCATAGTCCTGCCAGCTCGAACGCGGCAGGGCGAACATGCGCTGCCGCTCGGCCAGCGAAGCCGCCATGTCCGGATTGGGATCGATGAAGATGTCGCGATGGTCGAAGGCGGCGATCAGCCTGGTTTGCGGCGACAGCAGCATGCCGTTGCCGAACACGTCGCCCGACATGTCGCCGACACCGACGACGGTGAAAGGCGAGGTCTGGATATCGCGGTTCATCTCGCGGAAATGCCGCTTCACCGCTTCCCAGGCGCCCTTGGCGGTGATGCCCATCTTCTTGTGGTCGTAGCCGGCGGAGCCGCCGCTGGCGAAAGCGTCGTCGAGCCAGAAATGGTGCTTCTCGGAAATGGCGTTTGCGGTGTCGGAGAAGGTTGCCGTACCCTTGTCGGCGGCGACGACGAAATAGGGATCGTCGGGGTCGCGGCGCACCACGCCGGCCGGCGGGATGACACCCTCCAGCCCGATATTGTCGGTGATCGACAGCAGGCTTGAGACGAAATTCTTGTAGGCCGACGTGCCCGCCTCGAAGATCGCGTCGCGGCTGCCGCCCGCCGGCAGGCGCTTGGGGAAGAAGCCGCCCTTGGCGCCGACCGGCACGATGACGGCGTTCTTGACCTGCTGCGCCTTGACCAGTC
Organism: Mesorhizobium sp.; assembly: GCF_017306585.1. Taxonomy (GTDB): domain Bacteria; phylum Pseudomonadota; class Alphaproteobacteria; order Rhizobiales; family Rhizobiaceae; genus Mesorhizobium. The sequence continues at coordinate 24,419 of NZ_JAFKIC010000155.1, forward strand.
CCAGAACCTCCGTGCGGTAGTCCTGGGCACGATCCGACCAGCGCAGGCCGCCGCGCGCCACCGGGCCGAAACGCAGATGCAGGCCCTCGACCTCGGAACCATAGACGAAGATCTCTCGCCAGGGCCTTGGCGCCGGCAATCCTTCGACCGCGTGCGAGTCGAGCTTGATCGCCAGCGACTGGCCCTTCTCCTTCGTATCGGCAACGAAATGATTGGTGCGCAGCGAGGCTTCGATCAGGTTGAGATAGCGGCGGATGATGGTGTCGTCGTCGATGTTGGGCACGTCCTCCAGGGCATCCTTGATCTTGGCCTTGAGGTGCTTGGCCGCCACCGCGCCTTCAGTCTCGGCCGTCGGCCCAAGCCGGGCGATGAACAGCGCGTGCAGGCCACGTGCGATCTCGGGGTAGCGGTTGAGGACAGCAGCGATGAAATCCTGGCTCTGCGGAATGCCGACCTGCTGCAGATAGCGGCCATAGGCGCGGAGGATGGTGATTTCGCCCGACCACAGGCCGGCGGTCTGGGCAAGGCCGTTATAGCCGTCATTGTCGACATCGCCGCGCCAGACCGACAGGAAAGCGTCCTCGAACAGCGCGCCGCCATCGGCAAGGTCGATAGGCTTGCCGTAGCTGTTCTCCAGTTCCATGTCGTGGATGAAGACCAGGCCGAAGGTTTCGTCGCCAACCTCGAAAGTGCGCTCGCTGATGACGCGGAAGCCGATGTTTTCCAGTACGGGCACGCGCCGCGACAGGGCCACCGGGCTGCCATGGTGGTAGATCTTCAGCGCCGCCTGATGCGGCTTCTGCTCGGCATGACGATAGTAGTCGATGGCGATCGGGTTTTCGGCACTGATCCTGGCGATGCGCCCGGCATCGACCAGCGCCACGGCGGCGCTGAACGAATCCCGGTAGCTTTCAGGCAATCGCGCTGCGATCGCCTTCAACGCCTGGTCGCCGCCATCGGCATCCGCAGCGTCGGACAGGGCGTCCTCCCAGGTCCGCACGATGTCGCGGATCGCCGCCTCGATGGTGGCTTGCTCGACCTTGGGCGTCTTGCCGCCGGAACGGCCGATGATGAAATGGACGCGCGCCAGGCCGCCTTCCGGGAAGGCCGGATAATAGGCCGACAGCCGACCGTCGAAGACGGTTTTCAGGTAGCTGCCGATCTTCTCGCGCACGACGCTGTCGTAGCGGTCGCGCGGCACGAAGACGAGAATCGAGACGAAGCGGTCGAACTGGTCAGCGCGCACCAGCGCCCTGACCCTCGGCCGCTCGATCAGCCCAAGAATGGCGCTGGCGTGCTTGCGCAGGATCGGCACCGGCACCTGGAACAGCTCGTCGCGCGGATAGCTTTCCAGCACGTTGATCAGCGCCTTGCCGGAATGGTCGTGCCGGTCGAAGCCGGACTTGGCGATGATGGTTTCGGCCTTGGACCTCAGATAGGGGATTTTCATCACCGAGCGCGTGTAAGCGGTCGAGGTGAACAGGCCGACGATGCGCAGTTCGCCCGCGAGCGCGCCTTTCGCGGTGTAGGTCTTGACGCCGATATAGTCGAGATAGATGCGGCGATGCACCAGCGACTTGGCATTGGCCTTGGTGACGATCAGCGGTTCAGGCCCATGCAGGAAGGCGCGGATTTCAGGCGTCGTCGTCACCGCTTCCGTGCCGCGCCTCAGAACCAGCACATCGGGATCGGTCAGGATGCCGAGGCCGGGCTTTTCGGCCCGCTCCAGATTGCCGCTTTCCTCGCCGCCGGTGTATTTGAACTCGCGCATGCCGAGGAAGGTGAAATTGTCGTCACGCAGCCATTCGAGGAACGCGATCGCCTCGGCGACGCTCTTCTTGTCGAGCGGCACCGCCGAATAGCGGAATTCCGAGATCGCCTGATCGAGCCGGGCCAGCATCGGCCGCCAGTCCTTGACCGCGGCATGCACCTGACCGAGCATCTTGCGCAGCCGCTCGGTCAAGGCATCAGCCTGCTCCGCGGTCAGCCGGGGAATATGGACATGGATGACGCTCAGCCGGTCATGGCTGCCATCGTCCTTGGCGAAATTGCCGTCGCCGAGGATTTCCTCGACACCCTTCTTGCCGTGGCGGACGGTGATGACCGGATGCGTGACCAAGGTCGGCTCGCCTGCGGTTTCGGTGACCTCGCCCAGGATGGAATCGAACAGGAACGGCATGTTGTCGTTGACGACGGTGATGACCGTCACCGGCTTGCCTTCGCGAACGACACCCGAATCGGTCTCGACCGCGACTACGCAGGCGCCCTTCTTGTGGCCGGCGACCGCCTGGCCGGCGAGATCGGCGGCACGTTCGAGGTCGGCCACGTCATAGGCGGCGATGTCTTCCGCCGGCGCTCGGGCGAGCAGGTAATCGGCAAGCCTGGCCGGCCTTTCCTCCGTTTTCGCCGCCGCCGTTGCCTTCTTCTTGGACTTAGCTGCGGATTTCACGCTGGCCATGACGCTTCTTCCTCCCGTCGCATGCTTTTGTGACTATGGTAGCAGATGACCGCTGTTTGGCGACAAAGGTTTGACGGCTTGCCAAGAAATATCGGAATTCGGCACCGGGACGCGGCCCAACGAGGAGAAATGACCCATGACCGGCAAAATCACGGCGCTTGATCTCGGCTCGGAAGAGTGGAGCGAACCGACAAAGGCCTATTTCGCCAAATGCGAGGAAAAGCTCGGCCTCGTGCCCAACGTGCTTAAGGCCTATGCGTTCGACGACAAGAAACTGCGCGCCTTCACCGACACGTACAACGACCTGATGCTGGGGGAGTCCGGCCTGTCGAAGCTGGAGCGCGAGATGATCGCGGTCGCCGTCTCCTCGATCAACCATTGCTACTACTGCCTGACCGCCCATGGCGCAGCGGTACGGCAACTCTCGGGCGACCCGGCGCTCGGCGAAATGATGGTGATGAATTTCCGCGCCGCCGATCTATCGCCCAGGCAGACCGCGATGCTCGAATTCGCCGTCAAGCTGACCGAGGCGCCGGCAAAAATCGTCGAGGCCGACCGTGCGGCCCTCCGCAACGCCGGCTTCAGCGACCGCGACATCTGGGACATCGCCTCGACCGCGGCCTTCTTCAACATGTCGAACCGCGTGGCAGCGGCGATCGACATGCGGCCGAACGACGAATACCACGCCATGGCAAGGTGAGGGGTTTCCTCACCCCGTAAGCAGGGCGAGAGAAATCAGCGCGCAGCGATCGCAGCTGCCGCGCCGGCCATTGTCGTCGCGCTGACACGGTTGGCGATCTTCATGGCGCGCTTGCTCTTCAACAGCTTGCGCGCCTGCGAGGCGGCAAGCACCCAGGCAAGATCGATGGCGATCAGCACCACCGCCATGGTGGCTGTCAGCTCGACCCAGCCGACGATGCTCACCGAAGCGAGGTCGATGATGGTCGGCAACAGCGCCAGGTAGAACATCATGATCTTGGGGTTGCCGAGCGTCACGGCCATGCCGGCGAAGAACAGTTTGACGGCCGAATCCTCGCGCGGCATCTCGCCCTCCCTGGCGTCGACAGGCGCCGTCCACATCTTCCAGGCGAGGTAGGCGAGGTAGGCGAGGTAGAGAACGCCGGCCCATTTCACCACGACAAAGGCGAAGTGGAATGTCTGCGCCACCACGGCAAGGCCGAACACCGCCAGCGACAGCCAGATGCCCTCGCCGATCCACATCGCAAGCAGAAACGGGAACACGTCGCGAAAACCCTTCGAAATGACGCGCGCCACGAGAGCCGCGATCGAGGGACCGGGCGACCCGGCCGCAACGAACAGGGCAGCGGCGAAGATGAGCAGCGATGTGAGGTGCATGGCGAAGATCTCCGCGTCAGGGCTCAATCAACTACAGATACTCGACAGCTGCAGCTCTGGTAAAGGCAGCCGCGATACGAGCCATTGGCGCTGACATGCCAATGCCTGGGTTCCTCGCCCCCGCAAAGCGGGGGAGAGGTGGCCGCGAAGCGGTCGGAGAGGGGGCCTGCGGCGCTGGTGAGTTTGCTCGAGATTCTTGTCAACGCCGAGCCTTCCCCCCTCTCCGTCTCGGCTGCGCCGAGCCACCTCTCCCCCACTCCCGTGGGGGCGAGGAAACCCAAGGCTTACGAAGCCCCTTGCAGACACTGCGTCGCATCGCTAGAAGACCCGTCCCGACATCCATTTCGAGCTTCATTTTGCCTCAGTAACCACCGGTCTCGCCAACTCCCCTGATCACACTTGGCAGGGCGCCGCATCAGCGGTGTCTGCTCCATTTTCACGTGTTCCTCAGGCGGCGGTTCGAGACCGGTTTGGCACTGCTGAACCGCTGTCGCGTGGCGCCGCCCGTGACATTTGACTTCCGACCATAGCTAGCTCTCGCCACGCCGTGCCCGCAGGGGCATCTCGACATTGCCGGCCTGAAGAACTTCCACACTGGAAGGTTTTTCGGCTTGTCTCAACATCTCGCTATCCACTGGACGATCGCGCCTCTCACCGCACCGCGCCCCCTGATCAACTGCAACCGCTGCGGCGGCGTGAAAGCCTATGGCTGCAGCGGCAAATTCCGCGTCAACGCCAATGGCAAGCGCATCGACGTGTGGCTGATCTATCGCTGCGTCGACTGCGACAATTCCTGGAATTTCGGCATTTTCGAGCGTTGCAACCGCCGCGACATCGACCCGGACCTGCTGCGGGCGCTCGAAGGCAACGATCCGGCGCTGGCACGGCGCCACGCCTTCGATGTCACAGCCCTGCGCAACAAGGTCGGCCGCGTCGAGGAATTTGCCGATGTCGCGGTGGGCAAGCGTGTGATCGGCGAAACCGTGGAAAATGCCACCACGCTGGAGCTACGGCTCGGCCTGGAAGTGCCGGTATCGCTCCGGCTCGACCGCTTGCTGGCAAACGAGCTCTGCATCTCGCGATCGCGGCTTCAAACGCTGGAGGAGCGGCGATTGCTGGCCGTCGACCCCGACGGAGCCAAGGCCTTGCGCAAACCGGCCCGCGAAGGCACGACGATCCGCCTCGATCTTGCCGGCGAACCCGACCGGCAAGCCATCCTCTCGGCGGCCGGGGCCTGAAGCAAGAAGGGCGAGGCACTTGTGTACCTCGCCCTTCTCCATTTCATGGAAACAGAAAAATTAAGCCGCGCCGGCCGCCTTGGCCGACTTCTCGAAACGCTTGCGCTCGTTGGGGTCGAGATAGAGCTTGCGCAGGCGGATGGTCTTCGGCGTCACCTCGACCAGTTCGTCGTCCTGGATCCAGGCCAGCGCGCGCTCCAGCGTCATGCGGATCGGCGGCGTGAGCTTGACCGCCTCGTCCTTGCCGGCGGCGCGGATGTTGGTCAGCTTCTTGCCCTTCAGCACGTTCACTTCGAGATCATTGTCTCTGGAGTGGATGCCGATGATCATGCCCTGGTAGACCTTGACGCCGGGGTCGATGACCATCGGGCCACGGTCTTCCAGGTTCCACATGGCGTAGGCGACCGATTCACCCTGTTCGTTGGAGATCAGCACGCCGTTGGTGCGGCCGGGCAGTTCGCCCTTGTAGGGCTCGTAGGCATGGAACAGCCGGTTCATCACGGCGGTGCCGCGCGTGTCGGTCAACAGTTCCGACTGGTAGCCGATCAGGCCACGCGTCGGCGCGTGGAACACGAGGCGCTGGCGGTTGCCGCCGGAGGGGCGCAGTTCGACCATTTCGGCCTTGCGCTCGGACATCTTCTGCACGACGACGCCGGCATGCTCTTCGTCGACGTCGATGACGACTTCCTCGACCGGCTCCAGCAACTCGCCGCCTTCACCCCGCTGCATGACGACGCGCGGACGCGACACGGCGATCTCGAAACCTTCGCGGCGCATCGTCTCGATCAGCACGGCGAGCTGCAATTCGCCGCGGCCCGACACGAAGAAGGAATCCTTCTCCGGGGATTCCTCGATCTTGAGCGCCACATTGCCCTCGGCCTCGCGCAGCAGGCGGTCGCGAATGACGCGGCTGGTCACCTTGTCGCCTTCGGTGCCGGCAAGCGGTGAATCGTTGACGAGGAAGGACATGGTCACGGTCGGCGGATCGATCGGCTGCGCATGCAGCGGCTCGCTCACCGCCGGGTCGCAGAACGTGTCGGCGACGGTGCCCTTCGACAGGCCGGCAATGGCGACGATGTCGCCCGCCTGGGCTTCGTCGATCGGCTGGCGCTCGAGGCCGCGGAAAGCGAGGATCTTGGAGACGCGGCCGGTTTCGATCTGGGTGCCGTCATGGTGCAGCACCTTGACCGCCTGGTTGGCCTTCAGCGTGCCGGATTCGATACGCCCGGTGATGATGCGGCCGAGGAAGGGGTTGGCTTCCAGGATGGTGCCGATCATGCGGAACGGACCGGGGTGGACGGTCGGCGCCGGCACATGCTTGACGACGAGATCGAACAGCGGCGCCAGCTGCTGGTCCTTCGGGCCTTCCGGATTCTCGGAAACCCAGCCATCGCGGCCTGAACCGTAGAGGATCGGGAAATCGAGCTGCTCGTCGGTGGCGTCGAGCGCGGCGAACAGGTCGAACACCTCGTTGACGACCTCGACATGGCGCGCGTCCGGCCGGTCGATCTTGTTGATGACGACGATCGGCTTCAGGCCGACCTTGAGCGCCTTGCCGACAACGAACTTGGTCTGCGGCATCGGGCCTTCGGCGGCGTCGACCAGCACGATGGCCGAATCCACCATCGACAGGATGCGCTCGACCTCCCCGCCGAAATCGGCGTGTCCGGGCGTGTCGACGATGTTGATGCGGGTGCCGTGCCAGTCGACGGAGGTCGCCTTGGCCAGGATGGTGATGCCGCGTTCCTTTTCAAGATCGTTGGAATCCATGGCGCGTTCGGCCACGCGCTGGTTGTCGCGGAAGGCGCCGGATTGTTTCAGAAGCTGGTCGACGAGGGTGGTCTTTCCATGGTCGACGTGCGCGATAATCGCGATATTGCGGAGGTTCATGGTCTGGTCTCGGGAGCGTTGCAGGCAGCTGGCCAAAGGCGCCGCCTCTTTCGGTTGCGCGGCTCATACAGGGTTTTTCGCATTTGCGAAAGAGGAAGCGCGACACCAAATACTCATCAAATCTTAACGGTCTCGGTGTGAAATGATTTTGTTAACCAAGGCGGGAACCATCCGGGGCCCGAGCAGTTCGAACGCCATGACCGACAAACTCAACCGATTCTGGCCGCTCATCGCGTCCGCCGCCTTTGCCGTGCTGCTGGCTGTGAACGCTGCGCAGTCGGCCGCCACATCCAATGAAGCACGGACTGTCCTGCCGGCCGACGCGCCTTCGGCCCAGCAGGTTTTCGCCGACGCCCCCGATGGCGTCGACCCGGTGGTGACCGGACCGGTCAGCACCGCCTTCAAGCAGAGGCAGGACGCCGCCAACTGCGATACCGCGGTCTGGCCCAACATTCCGATGATCTGCTACCCGGACTGAGACGCCTCCAAGGGCTGGCGGCGAGGTCGAAGCTGCTGATCTCCCTCCTCGAGGGGGAGATGGCCGGCAGGCCAGAGGGGGTCCTTGCGCGTGAAGCGCCGACTTCCAGCGTATGCGGCAAGAGAAAAGCAGAGCCCGGTCGGACCGACCCCCTCTGTCGCCTTCGGCGACATCTCCCCCTCAAGGGGGGAGATTAGCCCGCCTCAAGCCGCCTGTGGCTCCGGATCGAACGCCGGCCGGCTGGTGTTGATCAGCAGCGAGATACAGGCCGCCGCGATCGCCGTCATGCCGGCGATCAGGAACGCCAGTTCGTAATTGCCCTGCAATTCGCGCATGGTGCCGCCAAAGGCTGCCGCCGTGGCGGCACCGACCTGGTGGCCGGCGACGATCCAGCCGAAGACGATTGGCCCGCTGCGGTCGCCGAACGCCTCGTTGGCAAGCCGCAGCGTCGGCGGCACGGTGGCGATCCAGTCGAGGCCGTAGAGCACGGCAAAGATGATCAGGCTGGTCGCCGAGAAGCCGGAATAGGGCAGATAGATCAGCGACAGGCCGCGCACCGCGTAATAGACGCCGAGCAGCTTGCGCGGATCGAAGCGGTCGGTGAGCCAGCCCGACAGCGTCGTGCCGATCAGGTCGAAAATGCCCATCATCGACAGCAGGCCGGCGGCCTGCACCTCGCCGATGCCCATGTCGCCGCAGAAAGCGATCAGATGCGTGCCGACCAGGCCGTTGGTGGTGAAGCCGCAGACGAAGAAGGTGGCGAACAGATACCAGAACACCCGCGTGCCGGCGGCGCGGCGCAGCGTGTTCAGCGTATGCGCCAGGAAATTGCCCTGCGAAGCGGGCGACACCGGCGGCACGCCGTCGGCATCGGCGCCGTAGCGGACCATGCCAATCGAGGAGGGCCGCTCCGGCACCAGCAGCCAGACCAGCGGCAATAGACAGGCCGTGGCGACCGCGACGGCGATCGCCACCGGCTTCCAGCCGCCCGACTGGGCGAGCGAGGCGATCAGCGGCAGGAAGATCAGCATGCCGGTGGCGCTGGAAGCCGACATCAGCCCCATGACGAGGCCGCGATTGGTCTTGAACCAGCGGTTGACGATGGTGGCGCCCAGCACGCTGGCAACGGCGCCCGAGCCGATACCGGAAAACACGCCCCAGGTGATGAACAGGTGCCAGGGCTTGGTCATCAGGAGGCTGAGCGCGGTCGAGCCCGACATGATAACCAGCGCGGCGAGCAACGTGCGGCGCAGCCCGATCCGTTCCATCAGCGCGGCGGCGAACGGACCGGTGAGGCCGTAAAGCAGGATGCCGACGCCGGCGGCCAGCGAAATGACATCCCTGCGCCAGCCGAAACTGCTTTCCAGCGGCAGCATCATCACCGAAGGCGCCGAGCGCAGGCCCGCCGCGATCAGCAGGCAGAGGAAGATGACACCGACCACGACGAAAGCGTAGCGCTGGCCAAGGGGACGGGATTGAGCTACCATGTTACTGACCGGTACGTTGCAGATGCCGCATTCATACGTACCGATCGGTAACATTGTCAATCGAGTCCCGTAATGCCAAGCGACAAAAATATTGAACTTGCTATCAGCGAAGGTCATGCGTCGGCCCCGCCCAAGGCCGCCAAGAAGATCCTCGACGTCGCCTATGACCTGTTCTACCGGCGCGGCATCAGGGCGATCGGCGTCGACGAGATCGTCAAGCGCGCCGGCGTCACCAAGCCGAGCCTGTACCGCAGCTTTCCCTCCAAGGACGAACTGGCCGCCTCCTATCTCAGGCAGTACGATCTCGAATTCTGGCAGCGCTTCGACGAGGCGGTGGATGCCCATCCCGGCGACCCGCGCGCGCAGATCCGCGCCTTCCTCACCCGCGTCGGCAAGCGCACGCAGATGCCGCAATATCGCGGCTGCGGCATGACCAACGCGGCGGTCGAATATCCCGAGCGCGGCCACCCCGCGCGCGTAGTGAGCGAGGACAACAAGCGCGAGCTGCGCCGGCGGCTGCGCGTCATGGCCGCCGCGATGGGTGCTCCCGACGCCGACACGCTGGGTGACGGGCTGCTGCTGCTCATCGAGGGCGCCTATATCAGCGGCCAGCTGTTCGGGCTCGGCGGGCCGGCGCAGTCGGTAGCGGTGAACGCCGACCTGCTGATTGAAGCAAGCTTGAAGAAATAGCGTCAAACGATAGGCTGCCCCGGCCCGAACCGGAGATCTTCGTCATGCGCGCCATTCTGATCCCGCTTGCAGTTCTTGGCCTGTCGCAGGCGGCGCGTGCAGCCGACATATCGAGCGCCTATACCGACCTCGACTCGAAGAAGGACTGCGTGACCTACGCGCAGGCCGAACAGGGCGACGGCGAGTGGGCCGACCTCGCCTGCTCCGGCTATCGCGGCTATCCCGTGCTGATCGCCTATGACGACGCGCGTGAATCGCTGTTCTACGGCTTTCCGCCCGGCGGCGACATGACATCGGCCTGGGAAAGTTTTTCCGGCTTCAATTCATCCGAGACCAAGGTCGAGTGGCGCATTGAAACTACAGGCGACAGGGCCGTGCCTTTCGCGGTCATCCACCGCCGAACGATCAGCAACGCCGAGGACGGGAACAAGCCGACCGAGGTGCTGCTGGTCGCCAAGGTCGCCCAGATGGATGCGCGTGACGGCTGCACGGTTGGTCTGGTGATAGCCACCGGCAACCCCACCGCGAACGACCAGGCGCGCAAGCTCGCCGACGAAAAGGCAAAGAACTTCGCCTGCGGCAAGGACAAACGCGTCGTGATCGGCAATGTGCCGGCTTTTGGGCGGGTCGACAACTGACCGCGTCGGAGCGCGGCGCCGGCGCTACTTGATCTTCTTCGCCCGGTCGACCGCGTCCATGATCATCTTCTTGGCGTATTTGGAATCGTGCCAGCCTTCGATCTTGACCCATTTGCCGGGCTCGAGATCCTTGTAGTGCTCGAAGAAGTGCTGCACCTGGTGCCGGGTGATTTCGGGCAGATGCGTGTATTCGGTGACGTTCTCGTAGCGCAGCGTGAGCTTCGGCGACGGCACGGCGATGACCTTTTCGTCCTGGCCGGCATTGTCTTCCATGATCAGCACGCCGATCGGCCGCACATTGATGACGCAACCCGGCACCAGCGCGCGCGTGTTGCAGACCAGAACGTCGATCGGATCGCCGTCCCCCGACAGCGTGTGCGGCACGAAGCCGTAATTGCCGGGATAACGCATCGAAGTGTGCAGGAAGCGGTCCACGAACAGCGTGCCGGCCTCCTTGTCTATCTCGTACTTGATCGGCTCGCCGCCGATCGGCACCTCGATGATGACGTTGACGTCCTCAGGCGGATTCTTTCCGGTTGCTATGGCTTCAATGCGCATGGCTTTGTCCCTCTCTCGATCGGCAGGGCAATAGCGGGCGGCGCACAATGGTGCAATGCGGCGAATCGTGTTCGCGCATGCCAAGCCGCACGCGACGGCGCTTCGCGCGTTCAATCATCGCCACAACATGTTTCAGCGCCGTGATTTGGCGCCGAAAATGCCTGGAAACCGGCTTCGCTGCCGGCGAGACGGTCATTCCCAGACGAAAGCGACCTTCTTCAGGGCTTTCTGTTCGAATATCTCGACGCCTTCGGCGACGTCGCGGCCGCCGGCGCCGGCATAGAAGGCAAGCGCGCTCTGGTTGTCTTCAAGCGCCCACACAACCATACCTTTCAGGCCATGGTCGGCGAGCCGCGCCCGGGCTGCCGAAAACAGCCGCCTGCCGAGCCCGATGCCCTGATATTCAGGGCGAAGGTACAATTCGTAGATCTCGCCCTGCTGCCGGAGCTCGCGCGCCCGGTTCTTGCCGATCGTGGCGTAGCCGGCGATCGTGCCGCCGATCTCGACCACCAGCACGGTGGCGGCGCGGCGAATCGCATTCGCCCACCAGTCGGCGCCACGGCGGTTGATCATCGATGTCAGCGTGCGGTGCGGGATGATGCCGCTATAGGCTCCGCGCCAGGCTTCCAGATGCACTTCGGCGATGGCCGCAGCATCACGCGGATCGGCTTTGCGGATGTCTATCGTCAGCGTATTCATGATTTGTTAACCATAAACCCGCATGGCCCGATTGCAAGAGTCCGGGCGGCCCGCCAGCCGATTTCTCACAGCCGATCACGAGACTGCTGACATTAGGAAAAGCTCATCTGAGGGCACACGGGCTAGGTGGATTCCAAGCCCCGGCTTTCAGATTTCGACGAGGTGATCGTCGAGCTCGTTGATATCGCCCGGCGTGACCGGGAAATGCTCTGAAAGCACCACTCCGACCTGCCCGATCGCCTTGACGAACCCGTCGGCGAGCCGGTCGTCGCCGGCATGCGCGGTCAGGTCACGCACCACGCCGTCCCAGACATGCTGGCCGACACGGCCATCGATGCCGCTATCGGCGATGACTTCCGCGTAACGCTCGGCGATCGAGACGAAGACCAGCACCCCGGTGCGCGCCGCAGTGCGATGCACGTTGCGGGCAAGGAACTGCTTGATCGCATTGGCGTGCGCCGCCTGATAGCGCAGGCGCCTCGGCACCATGTGGATGCGCAGGCCGGGCAGCGCCCACAGCAGGGCCAGCACGCAGGCCAGCGCCAGGAGTTGCGCGATGACGAAATGCGGCAGGCGGATGGTCAGCCACCATGCCTCCAGACCATAGGCGACGGCGAGGCTGACAACCAGCATGCCCAGCGTCGCCATCAGCGCGGCGGGAGCGAAATAGCCGTCGCTGGAACGCGCGACGACGCAGTAGATCTCGCCATCCGTGGCCGCCTCGGCGGCGCGGATCGCGTCGGCGATGCGCTCATGGTCTTCCGGACTGATCGGTCGCGTCGCCATTGTCTCACCAGCTCCCGGAAGATCCACCGCCGCCGGACGAACCGCCGCCGCCGGAAAAGCCGCCACCGCCGCCGCCCGAGGACCAGCCGCCGCCGGAACTGCCGGAAGACCAGCCGCCACCCGATGAGGAGCTCCGGCCGGGTTCGAAGGTCATGCCCAGCCAGCGGTAGCGGCCGGGCCCAAGCTTCTGGCCGAAGATCGGCGGCAGGATCGAGGCGGCGATGCTGCCGAAGAAGATGACAGCCCAGACGGTGATGAAAAGCGCGAAGAACAGGTCGTCGGAATTGAACGGCGCCTGCTGGTTGCGCTTGCCGCGCGCCTCCAGCTCCTCCGGATTGCCTTGCAGCACCATGATCATGTCGTCGACGGCCTTGGAGATGCCGCCGGAGAAATCGCCGGCGCGGAAGGCCGGCACCATGTCGTTTTCGATGATCAGCTTGGTGTGCAGATCGGTCAGCGTGCCTTCGAGCCCGTAGCCGACCTCGATGCGCATCTTGCGGTCGTTGGGCGCGACCAGCAGAAGCACGCCGTTGTTTTCCTTCGCCTGGCCGAGTTTCCAGAAGCGGAACAGCCGGTTGGCGTAGGGTTCGATCTCCTCGCCGTCGAGGCTGGGAATGGTGGCGACGACGATCTGGTCGGACCCTTTGGCCTCGAAATCCGCGAGTTTCTGGGTCAGCGTGGCACGCGTGCCGGCATCGATGATGCCGGCACTGTCGACGACACGGCCGGTAAGGGCGGGGAGATCGGCGGCCAGGGCGAAGACGGGAAGGACGAGGCAGAAGACGCTCAGCAAAATGCC
>NZ_JAFKIC010000156.1 GCF_017306585.1 Mesorhizobium sp.
GTGCCGCAGGAAGTGAAACTGCCGCTGGCCATCGCGTCCGACCCGAACATGAAGGAAGGCCCGGACTACTTCCCGAAGGAGTCCGACAATTTCTTCGTCGGCAATTCCTTCCCGACCTGCGGCATCAACTTCAGCGCCCAGGAAATCATGGGGCAGACCAAGGAAAACCAGTAGTTTCCGATACCGCCTGGCGCTACGACCGGTCGTGGCGCCAGCCTTCAGTCCTGTAACCGCCCTGGAGGGTCGATGAACTCTGCGGTTCCGCTTTTCCGCATGGAAGGCATATCCAAACGCTATGGCGGCGTGCGGGCGCTGGAGAAGGCCGAACTGTCGGTCGAGGCCGGCAGCATCCACGCCATTCTCGGTGAGAACGGCGCCGGCAAATCGACGCTGATCAAGGTCATGTCGGGCGTGGTGGCGCCCGACGAGGGCCGCATGACGCTCGACGGGCGTGAGGTGACGTTCGCCTCGCCGGCGGCGGCAAACCAGGCCGGCATCGTCTGCATCTTTCAGGAACTGTCCCTGATCCCGGAACTCAGCGTCGCCGACAACATCGTCATATCGGATCCGCCAAAACGCTTCGGCATGATCGACCGCCGGGCGCAGCGGCGCATTGCCGAGGATGCGCTAGCGCGCGCCGGCGCCGGCGACATCCATCCCCTGGCGCTGGTCAAGGATCTTCCCCTTTCAAGACGGCAGATGGTCGAGATCGCCAAGGCGCTCGCCCGCAAGCCGCGCATCCTCATCCTCGATGAAGCGACGTCCGCGCTCACGGCCGCGGACGTCTCGAAGATATTCGGCGTCCTGAAGCGATTGCGCTCGGAGGGGCTGGCGCTGCTCTACATCTCGCATCGCATGAACGAGATCGCCGAACTTGCCGACCAGTGCTCGGTGTTCCGCAATGGCCGCAACGTCGCCAGCTACAAGGCCGGGTCGAAGAGCGACAATGAGGTGGTCGAGCTGATGATCGGCCGCGAATACAGCCACATCTTCCCGCCCAAGACGGCTGATATGCCATCCGGCGCTGCTCCCCGGCTCGAAGCACGCAAACTGTCCTGGGCCGACCGGCTGGACAATATCTCGCTGACGGTCAGGGCGGGCGAGGTGGTCGGTCTGGGTGGGCTCGACGGCCAGGGCCAGCGCGAATTGCTGCTTGCCTTCTTCGGCGTGCTGCGCGGCCTCTCAGGCGAAGTGCTGATCGACGGCAAACCAGTGGTGATCAGCAGTCCCGCAGCGGCCCGCAAGGACGGCATCGGCATGGCGCTCATCCCCGAGGATCGCAAGACCGAAGGACTGATGCTGCCGATGACGGTGCGCGAGAATCTCTCCTTCGCCGCGCTCGACCGGCTGGCAAAGGGCGGCATCATCGACCGCGCCGCCGAGCAGCGCCTGATCGACGACATGGTCGGCCTGCTGGCGATCAAGACGGCCGGTCTCGATGTTCCGGTCGGCGCGCTGTCTGGCGGCAACCAGCAGAAGGTGGTGATCGCCAAATGGCTGATGCGCCAGCCGCGCATCATCCTGCTCAACGATCCGACGCGCGGCATCGATGTCGGTACCAAGCAGGAGATCTACCAGCTGATGCGCAAGCTGGCGGATGCCGGGGCGGCGATCCTGTTCTACTCGACCGATTACGATGAGCTGATCGGCTGCTGCGACCGGGTGCTTGTGCTCTATGACGGAGCGGTCAAGCGCGAGCTTGTCGGCGCCGAGATCACCGAGCGCGCGCTGATAGCGAGCGCACTCAACATCCATGGCGAGGAGAGCCCGGTGGGCCTGGGAGCGGATACGTGAAGGATTGGCGCTACTGGCTGACCGAACAGCGCGGAACTCTGCTGGCGCTCGGCATCTTCATCGTCATGTTCGTCATCTACACCTCCAACCATCCGGCGGGTTTCACCGCCAATGTGGTGCAGACGGCGGCCAACAAGGGCGTTCTGCTCGCCTTCGTTGCGATGGCGCAGACGCTGGTGGTGATCACCAGTGGCATCGACCTGTCCGTCGGCATGATTTTTCTGCTCACCAACTGCCTGGCTTCCTGGCTGGTTGTCGGCACGCCGACGCAGACGGCGCTCGGCGTACTCGCTGTCCTGGCGGTCGGCCTGCTCTGCGGCGCCATCAACGGCGCCATCGTCATCTACGGACGGCTGCAGCCGATCGTCGCCACCATCGCCACCGGCGCGGTCTATTACGGCATCGGGCTTTTGCTGCGGCCATTCCCGGGCGGTTCGGTCAATGAGGACCTGGCCGACGCGCTGACGGGCCGCGTCTTCGGCGTGGTTCCGGCGAGCCTGGTGGTGCTGCTGGCGATCGTGCTGGTGATCTGGGTGCCGTTCAGCCGTTCCGTGCTTGGCCGCGCGGCCTACGCGGCCGGCTCCTCTGAAACGGCGGCCTATATGTCCGGCGTGCCGATCCGGCGCGGCAAGTTCGCCGCCTACACGCTGGCCGGGCTGCTGGCGTCGATCGGCGGGCTGTTCCTGACTTTCTTCACCTATACGGGCGAGGCGGCCTATGCCAGCGGCAACTCCTACACGCTGTTCTCGATCGCTGCGGTGGTGCTCGGCGGCGTCTCGCTGTTCGGCGGCAAGGGCAGCGCCATAGGCGCCATCTTCGGCGCGCTCGCCTTCCGCACCATCGGCGACCTGTTGTTCGTGTTCGACTTCGACCCGCTCTGGCAGCCCCTGTTCCAGGGCGTTATCCTGCTGGTCGCCGTCAGCCTTGGCGCCTTTGCCCTGTTTCGGGTCCGCAACCGGCTGGAGTGGTTCCTGTGAGCGAGACGACATTGGGCGGTATCGCCGGCCGCATGCCCAAATTCATCCGCCGCGCCGATCCTGCGGTGCTGACGGCCTTTGCCTGCATCGTGGTGCTGCTGTTGCTGGGCAGCCTCTATTCGCGCAGCTTCCTGTCGCCTGAATATCTCCTGCAACAGCTCAAGGTGGCTTCGTTCCTTGGCGTGATCGCCACCGGCATGATGCTGGTCATCCTGCTCGGCCAGATCGACCTGTCGGTGCCATGGTCGGTGGCGGCGGGCGCGATGATGGCCTGTGCGGCGGCCGCCTATGGCCCGGCCGGCGTGGCGCTGGCCATTCCTTTCGGCATCTTCTGCGGCGTGCTGATCGGCATCATCAACGGCATCGGCGTCGCCTATCTGCGCATTCCCTCGATGATCATCACGCTTGCCACCAATGCCGTCGCGCAAGGGCTGATGGTGGTCTACACCGGCGGCTTCTCGCCCCAGGATTCAGCGACCGGCGCCATGCGCTACCTGGCGACCGGCTTTGCCATCCCGGGCGTGCCCAACGCGGTGATCATCTGGGCGCTGATCGGCGCTGCCATGGTGTTCGTACTGACCCGCACCGGCTTCGGCCGCGCCGTCTACGGCATCGGCAACCGCGAGCGGGCGGCGTATCTGTCCGGCATCGATACGCGCCGCGTGGTGATGATCGCCTTTGCCGTTTCCGGCGGGCTCTCCGCCTTCGGTGGCGTGCTTCTCGCCGGCTATGCCTCCAAGGCGGCGCAGTCGATGGGCGATGCCTACCTCCTGCCGTCGATCGCGGCGGTGGTGCTGGGCGGCACATCGATCCTGGGCGGCCGCGGCTCCTATCTCGGCACCGTCGCCGGCGTCGTCCTGATCACGCTTCTGCAGTCCATCCTGTCGGTGATGCAGATGCCGGAGGCCGGCCGGCAGATCATCTATGGCGTTGTCATCGTGGCCATGCTCCTGCTTTACGGCCGCGCGCCGGCAAGCCGCTGACCGTGGACGAAGACGCGGCGCTGGCGCGCTCTCCCGGTTCGGCGCCTACGGCCATTGTGGTGATGGGGGTTGCCGGCTGCGGCAAGTCGATCATCGGCGCCAGGCTGGCAGCCGCGCTGGATGCGGTGTTCATCGAAGGAGATCGCCTCCATCCGCCGGAGAATGTCGCCCGCATGGCGCGCGGCGAGCCGCTGACCGACCAGTTGCGGGAAGGATGGCTCGATGCGATCGGCGCGCGCATTACGGCGCTGGCCAGGGAAGGGCAAGGCGCGGTTGCCGCCTGCTCGGCGCTGAAGCGCATCTATCGCGACCGGCTGCGCGGCTTCCGCGGTGACATCGTCTTCCTCTATCTGGAGATCGACCCGGTCACCGCGCAACGGCGGGTCGCCAACCGGAAGGGCCATTTCATGCCGGCAAGCCTCGTCGACAGCCAGTTCGCCATCCTGGAGCGGCCAGCGGTGGACGAGCGGGCATTGACGCTCGACGCCACGCGTCCCGTCGCCGACATCGTGACGGAGGCTGCCAGGGTGTTGGCGGGTTCATGAGCCGCTTTCGCCGCCCGCCGCGACATCATCGCCCCAAGCCTCCGTCAGCCTCTGGTTGCTGGACCAGGCGAGCATCTGCTCCGGAAACAGCTTGAGCGCTTCGAACAACCGATCGCGCTTGAGCAGGATGTAGCGGGCCTGAAGCGTCATGTTCTTGGCTCCGTCCCTTGCCCCGTCAGCTTGGGCCGGCAACAGTTCCGGGCTGAGGACGGCCCGGTACTCGCGGCACGGGCTGGTCTCAAAAGTCGACATGGCAAAAAGCGCCGCCTTGCTCCTGGCGGCAAAATTGGCTGGCGCCGACGCAAGATGCGCCCAACCGGCTTCGCCGATCGATACCTCGGTGAAGGTCGAACCAGCATGGGTCGTGTTGGTCATCAGCACCACGCCATTGGCCTTCAATATTTTCTGGATGCGGATGGTGACCTGATAGGCGTCGTCGCGGTCGAAGACGATCCGGCTTTTCAGGAACCTGTTCTCGACCTTGACCATAGGCGGGTTCAGGAAGCGCACTCCGAATGCGGATTCCGAAACGCCGTGCGTGTTGACGCTCACCTGATGCGCCTCGATGCCGGCCTCATGCAAAGCGCGCTTGCCGATAATGGTCTGGGCCGTGAACTGATCGCACCAGATGACGGCGCCGTTGCCGCGCCGCAGGGCGGCCTGTAGCCCGTCAAGTCCCTCCAGCCGGATCACCGGCGACCAACGGCCCGCGACCAGATGCGCGGCGAGCTGCAGCCGGCGGCGGTGGCGCGCCGCGAGAAACTCCTCGAAAAGCTTGCGTACATCGGTCTGCTTGCCGAGGACCGCCTGCACGGCATCGGCGTAGGGCGCAAATTCCTTGCGCGTATAGCGCTTGAGGTCGAGCCTGGACATGCGCAGGCAGACCGATGGCCACCAGCGCACCGGCAAGAAGGCCGCGACCGCGAGATAGAAGGCGGCCAGCAGGCTTTCGCGTGGATCCTGGTTGGAGAACCGGCGCATTCTGCCGGGGCGAACCACCTTGCGGCTGAAGAAGCGCACATCCTCGGCCCTTTCCGGCACGGGAATGTCAGCGATGATTTCAGTCCGGAAGCTGCCTGCCGCGGACGGCCTGCGCGCGGTTCTGGAGGGTCTCGCGAACTTCAGCAGCCTCATCCAGCGGGCACCCAGATGTTCCTGTTGCAAACCGCTTTAATGCGCCCTGACGCGCCATGCAATCCAGCGGTCACGGACGATGGATGCCGCGTCGGAGGTCGGCCTAGATCTGGGACGTCAGCTCGACGGGAAAATCATCATTGTCGGCATCGCGCATCGCGGCGAGGCTTCTGTTGTCCAGCACCTCCGCGATCGCCTGTCGGACCTCCAGCATCATGTGGCGGACCTGGCAGGTCGCCTCGTCGCAATCCTCGCAGCGCTGATACTGCGTGCGGCTGGCGCAGGGGATCGGTGCCAGCGGCCCGTCGAGCACGCGCACGACATGGCCGATCTTGATTTCGGAGGCAGGGCGGGCGAGGCGGTAGCCGCCTTCCTTGCCCTTGCGGCTCTGGACGAAGCCGGCATTGCGCAACTCGCCCAGTATGGCGTCGAGGAATTTCTTGGGGATGTTGTTGGCGACCGCGATGTCGTTGACGAAGGCCAGTTGGCCAGCCGGAAGACCGGAAAGATGCACCAGGGCCTTGAGGCCGTACTTGCCTTTTTTTGTCAGCATACCCGAGTCAGCCCGTTGAAGCCCCAATCAACCCGCATCTGGCGGCTGTTTGTGTGCAAATGATGACGATTGCCCCGCCCGAGGGTGTTTCCCTGAAAACAAGCCAGCCGGATGGCACGTTAGGCACAAACCCGTTGATTCTTCGTAACGTTTTGCCCGGCAGGCGCCGCTTTGCCGTGCCGGGCGGCAAAACGAAGAAAGCCGGCTCTTTGCCGGCTTTCCTGATCCGATTTGGGGCGAACCCTTACCTGCTGCCGTAGGCCTGATCGAGCAGGCCGCCGGCGGCGAAATGCTCTTTCTGGATCTTGTCCCAGCCGCCGAAGACATCTTCCACCGTCAATAGGCGTACCTCGGGGAACTCCGCCTTGTATTTGGCCGCTACCGCCGCGTCGCGCACCCGGTTGCCGTTCTGGGCGAGAATGTCCTGGCCCTCGGGCGTGTAGAGGAAGTCGAGATAGGTCTTGGCGAGATCCCGCGTGCCGTGCTCATCGGCGACCTTGTCTACGATCGCCACCGGGAATTCGGCCAGCAGGCTCACGGAGGGCGTGACCTGTTCGAACTTGTCGTCGCCATACTCCTTGCGGATGCCGCGCGTTTCGGATTCGAAGGTGATCAGCACGTCGCCGATTTCGCGCTGCACGAAGGTGGTGGTTGCGGCGCGCCCGCCGGTGTCGAAGATCGGCACGTTGTTGAACAGCTTGGTGATGAACTCCTTCACCTTGGCGTCGTCGCCCTTGAAGGCCTCCTTGGCGTAAGCCGTGGCCGCCAGATAGGTGTAGCGCGCATTGCCCGAGGTTTTCGGGTTGGGGAAGATCACCTGCACGTCGTCGCGCACCAGATCGTTCCAGTCCTTGATGTGCTTGGGGTTACCGGCGCGCACCAGGAAGGACGGCAGCGAATAGAAGGGGGAGGCGTTGTCGGGAAAATCCTTCTGCCAGTCGGCGGAGACGAGGCCCTTCTTGACCAGGAAGTCGACATCGGTGACCTGGTTGAAGGTGACAACGTCCGCGCCCAGCCCTTCGGCAATGGCGCGCGCCTGCGCCGAGGTGCCGGCATGCGACTGATCGACGGTCACACCGGGATGCTTCTCGATGAAGGCCTTGTTGACCTGCACGAACAGTTCGCGGCCGACGTCATAGGAGGCGTTGAGCAGCTTGTCGGCCGACCAGGCTTGGGAGGATGCGAGGAAGAGGCTGGTGGCTGCGGCAAGGCCGAGGAAAAATCGCTTCATGAAAATAGGGCTCCGAATGCAATGCGTTTATGGCTTGAGCATAGCCGTGAGGCGTGGGCCAAGGCGAGGCATGGGTCCCAAAGCTTGGCGCTCGTTCCTAGAAAAGCCGTTGCTGTAACAGGCGGATCGTAGGATTTTATTTCAAGTGGAGTCACTTTGTTTGGGCGTGCCTTCAGCCCCTGCCTGATAGAGGTAATAAATAGATACACATTGTGTATGCAGGGCGTGCTATGGTGCTGGAAAAGGAGTCTTTCATGACAAAGGCCGCACCTGAGACCCACGCCAAGCCAGTCAATCTGCGCATCCGAGAGGACATGCGCATACTGATTGACCGTGCCGCGAAAATACGGGGGAAAACCCGCTCCGATTTCATGATCGATGCGGCCTATCGGGCAGCTGAGGACACGCTACTCGACCAGACCCTGATCAAGGTGGATCCCGAGAGTTATCAGCGCTATCTCGACATCCTTGATGAACCGCCGAGCGGGGAAGGTTTTGCGCGCCTTATGAACGCCCCCAAACCATGGCAGGATTGATGCTATCGGCGCCCACGCCCCTGACCGAAAGCCACGATCTCGAACTTTTTCAAAGTGGGACGGAAAGCCTCGATCAATGGCTTCGTCGTAGGGCTCGGGCCAACCAGATCGGTGGCGCGTCGCGTACCTATGTGGTGGCGGAAGGGCCGCGCGTTGTCGGCTACTACTGCCTGTCTTCGGGTGGGCTTGATCTTATGGAGGCGCCTGGCCCAATCCGTCGCAACATGCCGGACCCCATCCCAATGGTTGTGCTCGGGCGCCTCGCCGTGGACGCTGGCTGGCAAGGGAAGGGGCTAGGGGCTGCGCTGTTGCGAGATGCTGTTTTGCGCGCCGGGCACGCGGCGACCATCCTCGGGATTCGCGGTATCTTCGTTCATGCCATATCGGATGAGGCGAAGGCCTTCTATGAGCGCTACGGCTTCACGGCTTCCCCGAAAAATCCGATGACCTTAGTACTGTCGTTGAAAGGGCTGGTGAAAGGGTAGATCGCCGCCAAGACGTCCTTGGCCAAAGTCATGATGGTCTCAGGCCGCCGGAAACAGCTTCCAGCGCCCCGGCCTGAACGCCACCCGGCTTTTCTGCGCGGCGGGATGGCCGACGGGCAGTTCGATCTCGACCCGCTGGCGTTCGCCGCCGATCTCGAGCTCGACGCGGCGTGTGCCGGCGACGCGGCGGCTGGCGGCGACGGTGCCGGCGATGCAGCCGCTGCAGCCTTCCAGCAACTCGACATCGTGCGGGCGGAAATACAGCGTCGCGTCGCCCGATGGCGCATGCGGCGCCTGCAATCCGATCGGACGGTCGGCGAGCCAGATCTCGCCATTCTCGACCTTGACCGGAAGCGAGCTCGATTCACCGATGAAGCCATAGACGAAGGGCGAATTCGGCGTGTCGTAGATGTCGTCGGCGGTGCCGACCTGTTCGATGCGGCCCTGGCTCATCACCACGACGCGGTCGGCCAGTTCCAGCGCTTCTTCCTGGTCGTGGGTGACAAAGACGGTGGTGTGGCCGGTGGTGTCGTGGATTTCCCGCAGCCAGCGGCGCAACTCCCGGCGCACCTGTGCGTCGAGCGCGCCGAACGGCTCGTCGAGCAGCAGCACCTTGGGCTCGATCGCCATGGCGCGCGCCAACGCGACGCGCTGGCGCTGGCCGCCGGAGAGCTGTGCCGGATAGCGCTTTTCGAGACCGGAAAGCTGGACGAGGTCGAGAAGCTCCGAAGCGCGGCGGCGGATTTCGGCGGCCGGCGGCCGCGAAGCTCCATGGCGGACCTTGAGGCCGAAGCCGATATTGTCGGCCACCGTCATGTGCCGGAACAGCGCGTAGTGCTGGAAGACGAAGCCGACATTGCGTTCCTGGATCGACTTCTGCGAAGCGTCCTCGTCGCCGAAGAAGATCTTTCCACGCGTCGGCCGCTCCAGCCCGGCGATCAGCCGCAGCAGCGTCGTCTTGCCGGAGCCGGATGGCCCCAGCAGCGCGATCAGCTCGCCCGACTTGATGTCGAGCGAGACATCGTGGAGCGCGGGAAACCGTTCGAATTCCTTACGCACATTGGCAACGCGAACTTCCATACTGTTCCCTTCTCAGTGTCCGCGCGTCGCGGCGAGTTCGGCGCCGTAGCGCATCTCGAGCAGTGTTTTCAAGACCAGCGTGACGAGCGCCAGCCCGGCAAGCAATGAGGCGACGGCGAAGGCGCCGACGGCGTTGTATTCGTTGTAGAGGATTTCGACATGCAGCGGCATGGTGTTGGTCAGGCCGCGTATATGGCCCGACACCACGGACACCGCGCCGAATTCGCCCATGGCGCGCGCGTTGCACAACAGCACGCCGTAGAGCAGGCCCCATTTGACGTTGGGCAGCGTCACATACCAGAAGGTCTGCCAGCCATTGGCGCCGAGCGAAAGCGCCGCTTCATCGTCGCCATTGCCCTGTTCCTGCATCAGCGGGATCAGTTCGCGGGCAACGAATGGGAAGGTGACGAAGACGGTGGCAAGCACGATGCCAGGCACGGCGAACAGGATCTGGATGCCGTGTGCCTTAAGCCATTCGCCGAGCAACCCTTGAGCGCCGAACAGAAGCACATAGACAAGACCTGAAATGACAGGCGAAACCGAGAAGGGCAGGTCGATCAGCGTGGTGAGGAAGGCCTTGCCCTTGAACTCGAACTTGGCGATCGCCCAGGCCGCCGAAATGCCGAAGACGACATTGAGCGGCACGGAGATCGCCGCCACCAGCAAGGTCAGCCGGATCGCCGAGCGCGTGTCGGCGTCGCCAAGCGATTGCAGGTAGGCGCCGATGCCCTTGGTGAAGGCTTCCTTGAAGACGATGATCAACGGCAGCAGCAGGAAGACGGCGAGGAAGACGAAGACGATGGCCATCAGCACGGCCTGTGCCGGCCGGCTTTCGGTCACCGCCGCCGACTTGCTGTCGTGATGCGGTTCCCAGGACTTGATCTCGGGGTCAGCCATAGCGCTTGCGGCTCCATGTCTGCACCAGATTGACGATCAGGAGCATGAGGAAGGACAGCGCCAGCATGATTGCCGCGATCGCGGTTGCGGCGGGGTAATTGTATTCCTCGAGCCGTATGACGATCAAAAGCGGCGCGATCTCGGATTTGTAGGGCAGGTTGCCGGCGATGAAGATGACCGAGCCGTACTCGCCCACACCGCGTGCGAAGGCGAGCGAAAAGCCGGTGATGATGGCCGGCGCCAGCCCGGGAAAGAGCACGCGGGTGATGATCTGGAAGCGGCTGGCTCCAAGCGTGGCGGCTGCTTCCTCCACTTCCTTGTCGATCTCTTCCATGATCGGCTGCACGGTGCGCACGACGAAGGGCAGGCCGATGAAGACCAGCGCGATGACGATGCCGAGCGGCGTATAGGCGACCTTGAGCCCGAGCGGCATCAGCAGTTTGCCGATCCAACCATTGGGTGCGTAGAGCGTGGTGAGCGCGATGCCGGCCACCGCCGTCGGCAGCGCGAAGGGCAGGTCGACCATGGCGTCGACGATGCGCCGGCCCGGAAAGCGGTAGCGCACCAGCACCCAGGCGACGAGCGTGCCGAAAACGACATTGACGGCAGCCGCGATGAAAGCAGTGCCGAAGCTGATCTGAAGCGCGTTGATGGTGCGGCGATCAGAGGCAATGGCCCAGAAATCGGCCCAGCCGAGCGCGGCCGAACGCCAGATCAGCCCGGACAGCGGGATGAGGATGATGAGGGTGAGGTAGGCAAGCGAGAAGCCGAGCGTCAATCCGAAACCCGGAATGACGCTCGGCTGCTTGAATCGCCACCCCGCCTGCGCGGGTGCTATGGTCATGTCGTCCCGATCTAGTTTTGGCTCAGGTCTGGGCTTACTGGGCCGGCTTGTAGATCTGGTCGAATATACCACCGTCGCCGAAATGATAAGGCTGCGCCTTCTTCCAGCCGCCGAAAAGCGGGTCGTCGATGGTGATCAGCTTGATCGGCGGCAGCTTGGCGAGGTCCTCGGCCGGCACCAGCTCAGGCTTGGAAGGCCGGTAGTGGTTCTTGGCGATGATGGTCTGGCCTTCCTTGGAATAGAGGTAGTTCAGATAGGCCTCGGCAACCTTGCGGGTCCCCCGGGCGTCGACATTGGCATCGACCACGGCGACCGGCGGCTCGGCCAGGATGGAGGTCGGCGGATAGACGATGTCGAAATTGTCGGCGCCGAATTCGTCGAGGGCCAGATAGGCATCGTTCTCCC
This sequence comes from Mesorhizobium sp., assembly GCF_017306585.1. GTDB lineage: Bacteria > Pseudomonadota > Alphaproteobacteria > Rhizobiales > Rhizobiaceae > Mesorhizobium. The sequence continues at coordinate 11,465 of NZ_JAFKIC010000156.1, forward strand.
AGGCGATCAGCACGTCGCCGAGGCCTTTTTGCGCGAAGGTCACCGTCGAGCCGCGCGCGCCGGTGTCGAGCACCGGGGCGTTGGCGTAGAGCTTGCCGACGAATTCCTTGGTCTTGGCCTCGTCGCCGCCGTCATTGGCATTGGCGTAGGCCCAGGCGGCCAGATAGTTCCAGCGCGCGCCACCCGATGTCTTGGGGTTGGGCGTGATCACCTGGACGCCATCCTTGACGAGATCGCCCCAGTCATGGATGCCCTTGGGATTGCCCTTGCGGACGAGGAAGATGATGGTGGAGGTGTAAGGCGCTGAATTGTTTTCGAATTTCGTGCGCCAGTCGGGATTGATCTTCTTCGACTTGGAGACGATGGCGTTGATGTCGCCCTCGAGCGCCAGCGTCACCACATCGGCGTCGAGGCCGTCGATCACGGCGCGCGCCTGCGCGCCCGATCCGCCATGCGACTGCTGGATTGTCACCGTCTCGCCGGTCTCGGCCTTCCAGTGCGCGGCGAAGGCCTCGTCATAGGCCTTGTAGAGTTCGCGTGTCGGATCGTAGGACACGTTGAGGATGGTCGTGTCGGCGAACGCGAAACCGAGCGTGCCGAACTGGACAGATGTGGCGACCAGTGCGCCGAGCAGTTTCCGGAAATGAGGTTTGGTCATTTCTGCCTCCGTTGAACCCGCGCCAAATCTACCGAATTGATAGAAATAAGATGCATTGAAAGTTGCCTTTTTCGCCGCTTCGAAGAAAATCTTCGACGGCATATGGCTGGATTGAGAAATTTCTTCCTCATGGCCGTGCCGGCTAGTCGGCACGGGCGGGTCACCCGCTTTCGATCATGGTCCGTCCGGGCCATGAGAAGCGTGCTCGCGGGGAGGGCGGCTGTTCAGCCTTCGCTGTCGATGGTGATCAGCGAGGCCATATTAGGGCTGTTGAGCGGCACGGAGGACGGACAGCGGCAGCCGGGAATGACGGCGATGTCGAACAGCTCGGTGATATGCCCCTTGAGCTCGATCCATTCGGCGATGCCGCCGGTGTGCAGGTCGATGATGTAAAGCGCGCAGCGCGGCTCGGCGTCGCGCGCCTCGAGATTGGCCTGCAGGGGCAAGTCCTTGAACAGGCCGTCGCGCGGCAGCGAGGTGGTGACGATGGCAAAGCGGCCGTGGAAGCTCAGGCCGCGCAGGAAGCCGGGGCAGAAGGCGATGTTCTGCTTCCCGCCGGTTTTCGGATCGATGCGCACCAGAAAGCCGCGTCCGGAATCGAGCACCCACAACGCGCCGTCATGAACGCGCGGCGAATGCGGCATCGACAGGTCGTCGACCACCACCTTGTCCTCGACTATGTCGATGATCATGCCGCCTTCCCAGCGGCGGTCGCGCCAGCCGCTGACCGAGTCCGACCGGCTGATGGCGCTGACATAGCGGGCGCGCCCGTTCTGCATGGCGAGGCCATTGAGGTGGCAGCGGTCCTCCGGCACCAGCTTGCTGATGAAGGAAGGCTTCCACAGCGGCCGGAAGGAATGCGTCGGGCTCAGCGTCGCCAGGCACGAAAATTTGGTGTTGATGAAGACGATCTGGCCGTCTTCGCGCACCGCCAGTTCATGGATGTCGAGATCGCCGGTGTAGGAGGCCGCGCGCGGCATATACATGCGGTCATAGACATTGTTGGCGACCTGGTCGGGTCCCAGAATGTTTTCCAGCCGCCACACCGCGATGTCCGAAGCAAGGATGATGCGCTGGCCGGCAATGGTGACGCCCATCGCCCTGGTGAAACTGGTCTGGTGGATCGAGGCCTTCTTGTCGCCGGTCAGGCCGACCAGGAACAGTTGCCCGGTCTGGTAGGAGGTGAAAGCCAGGGAACACTGTGCCGTTTCCAGCCAGGCGATGAAGCCGCGCGACAGCGAGACATTGGTCTGCTGCTCGGCTGGCGCCGTGGGAGCGGGCTGCGCCGGGTTTGCCGTGGCCTCGTCGCCGGCCTTTTGTGTGCTCACGCTCGCTCCATCCTGACGAAAACCGCTGAACTGTTTTCCTGGATTGCCCTTCTCATGACTACGCCGGCCACGAGGGCCGGCGCAAGACGTTCAAGCCAGGATCGATCCGGCTACCAGCCGTAACGGATGGCCGCGCCGATCGAGCCGGCGCTGTAGTGGTCGCCGAAGCGGACACTGCCGCGCACCACGCCGGACCAGTTGCTTGCGCTCGCCACATTCACGCCGACGCCGACCTCACCAAACGTGCCGTTGCCGGCGCTGTCGGTCGCCGAGAAGGCATTGCCGGGGAAGTCGATATTGACGGAGTTGCTGCTGCCGAAGTGGTTCCACACGCTCAGCGTCAGGTCGGGGGTCACGGTCATGCCGTTCATCTGCATGTCGGTGCCAACGCGCACCCCGATCTTGGCGCGGCCACTGCTGCCATTCTGGAAGTCGATGGCGCCGCCGAACAGCGAGACCGAGTCCATGTTGGTGTGGACCCATTGCAGGCTGGCCTGCGGCTCGATGAAGCCCCAGCCCATGCCGATCCGGTAGCCGGTGTCGAGGCGCACGCCGATATTGGTGGCGTTGGTGCTCGCCTTGTCGCTGATGGCGCCCTGGTTGTCGTTGATGTCGACGTTGAGGAAGTCGGCCTTGACGAGGCCATCGAGGTAGAAGCCGCCATTGATGTAGGTGGCATAGGCGCCGACGGTGCCGCCCTTGTAGTTCCAGCTGTCGTCGGTCGCGGTGAAGTCGAGCGTGGAGGTGACATAGCCGGCCATGACGCCGAACAGCACGTCGCCGCCGGCGACACCTTCCAAGCCCATGTCGATGCCGCCGAGGAAGGCGCCGGTGCGCTGCCTGCGGTCGAGATTGAGCGTCTCGGTCTGCTGCGAGATCGGGTCGGTATAGCTGGTGCTGGCGTCGCGGCTCGACCAGTCGCCCATGGCGCGCGCCCAGACACCGCCCATGCGGGCGGCGAGATGTTCCTCGGGCATGTCGGCATTGTGGGTGCCGGTGGCGTCGCTGCGCAGATCGGCCATGCGATCCTGCCAGAAGCCGGTCGTGTCCTCCCACACATCCTGCGCGCCGGTGATGCCGGCGGGCAGTTCGAAGGCGGCGTTGCCGAGGCCGACATAGCGCAGGCCATGCGTCTTGCCCTGCAGGAACAGGTCGTAGGCGAACAGACCGGCATTGACCGGGGCGGCGACATCGAAATTGCTGTCCGACGTCGTGCCGGTGACGGTGACGACCGGAATGAAGGTCGTGGTCGGCACGCCGGGCGCGATGGCGGTGACGTTGACCACGAGATTGGTGTGGCCATAGGAATTGCCGCCGATCGTCAGCGTGTCGGAGGAGTTGTTCGAGAAATTCGTGTCGACGCCGAGCTTCGAATTGCCGCGGCCGGTGAAATTGCCTGACGTGGTCAGCTGGTCGCCGACCACGCCGTCGATCATCGTCGTGAGGCCCGGGCCGGAGCCAAGGCTGCCGTTGACGAAGTTTTCAAGGCCGGTGAGGGTGACCGTGTTCGGCGTCGATCCGAAATAGCTGCCTGACGCGTTGACGATGCCCGAATTGTTGAGCGTGTCGTTGCCGGCGCCGAACTTAGAGTCGGTGAAGGCCCGGAACATGCCCTTGTCGTTGATGTTCATGACATTGTCGGCGTCGCTCAGCTCGACGCGCCCGGCGATGATGCCATTGTCGTTGATCTCGGCCGTGCCCGCCGTCGACTTGATGGCGAGATAGTTGTCGGCGCCCACATAGCCCGACGTGCCGACATTGATTGTCGCACCGGCCACGGAACTGACCATGATGCCACCAATCATGCCAAAGACGTCGCCGTTGTTGGTAATCGTGATAGTGCTGGAAGCGCCGTAGCTGGTGGCGCCGATGCCAAAGCCACCCGCATTGATTCTGGCGGCATTGGTGATGTCGATCGTGCCGTTGTCATTGGTGTTCGGACCGACGCCTACAGGATCCGAGCTGCCGGAGGAAGCGAAGATGCCATAGGCCTGTGCGCCGGTCGTGGTGATGGTGCCGCCGGCCTTGTTGTTGATGATGATGTCGCCGTTCGTACCGTTGTAATAGTTGGCGATCGCCGAAATACCTGCGGCAGTAAGGCCAACTGTTTTGATAGCGCCATTGTTGGTGACGTTGACCTGGCTGTTGTTACCATCGACATCGGCGAAGATGCCGCTCGAACCGCCCGAGTCTGAAGCACTGGCACCAGTCTCGATGCGGCCGCTGTTGTTCACGGTAGTGCTGGCGTTGTCGCCGCCCGCATTGACGAAGATGCCGACGGAATTGGTAGCGGTTTTGATGTCACCTGAATTGGTGACGGAGATATGTACATTGGAGTTGGCGAGCGCACTGCCGCCAACGGCCTGGATACCAACTGATTTCAAGCCGCCGGCGGTGGTGTCGATGTTGCCGCTGTTGGTAACGCTGATGGTCGTGTCATTGCCATGGATCAACGCTTTTATGCCATCGGAGACACCAGCGCCGCCAGTACCAGATGTGATATTGCCCTTGTTGTCGATGGTTATGTTGCCGCCATTGCCATAGGTGTCGGCGTTGATGCCCATATAGCCGGCGCTGATCGTGGCGGCGTTGGTGATCTTGATGGTGCCGTTGTCGTCGCGGTTCGGGCCGGTTCCAACCGGATCGGAACTGCCTGCCGAGGCGAAGATGCCGTAAGCATTGACGCCGGTGGTCGTGATAGTGCCGCCCGCCTTATTGTTGATCACAATGCTACCGTTGTCGCCATTGTAGTAGTTGGCGATCGTGGAGATGCCGGCGGCACTGGTCCCCGTGGTGAAAATCGCACCGCTGTTGGTTACGTTGACCTGACCGTTCTCACCGTCGACGTCGGCGAAGATGCCGCTCGATCCGCCTGACGTGGAGGTGCTGGCACCGGTTTCGATTCTGCCGCTGTTTTCGATGGTGACAGCGGCATTCAGGCCACCCGCGTTGCCGAAAATTCCCACCGAATTCTGTGCGGTCTCGATATCACCCGAGTTGGTTATGGATATTTTTATGTTGGACGTGGTGAGAGCACTGCCGCCAACGGCGTGGATACCAGCCGACTTGAGGCCGCCCGCAGTGGTGTCGATGTCGCCAGTATTGGTGATACTGATGGTGGAGTTGCTGTCATTGACCACGGCGTTGATGCCATTAGAGCCGCCGGCGCCGCCGGTGCCCGATGTGATGTTGCCCTTGTTGTCGATGGTGATGTTGCCGCCGGTGCCGTATGTGAAGCCGGCAACGCCCATATAGCCCGCGCTGATGGTGGCCGCGTTGGTGATCTTGACAGTGCCGCCATTGTCGGGATTGGGCGGCGAGTTGGTCGGGTTGATGCTGCCCGCCTGGGCGAAGATGCCGTAGGCCTCGTTGCCGGTGGTGGTGATGGTGCCGCCGGCCTTGTTGTTGACGACAACGCTGCCATTGTTGCCGTGATAATAGTTGGCGATTGCCGAGATGCCCGCCGCGCTGGTGCCGATGGTGCTGATTGCACCGCTGTTGGTGACGCTGACCTTGGTGTTGTCGCCATCGGCGTCGGCGAAGATGCCGGTCGAGCCTCCGATGGTCGAAACGCTGGCGCCGGTCTGGATGGCGCCCGAGTTGTCGACGGTCACCGAGCCATTGTCGCCGGTCGAGGCGGCCTTGATGCCCGCCGATTCAGCGCCCGTGGTGATGTTGCCGGAGTTGGTGACCGAGATGGCCAGGTTCGAACCGGCGAAACCCGGGCCGTTGACGGCCTCGATGCCGACCGACTTGTCGCCGCCGCTGGTGGTGTCGATGTTGCCGGTGTTGGTGACGGTGATGGTGGAATTGCCGCTGTTGGCCGAGGCCTTGATGCCGTCCGATCCATCGGCGCCGCCGGTACCCGATGTGATGTTGCCCTTGTTGTCGATGGTGATGTTGCCGCCGCTGCCATAGGTGAAGGCCGCGACACCCGTATAACCGGCGTTGACGGTTGCGGCATTGGTGATCTTGACCGTGCCGCCATTGTCGGGATTGGGCGGCGAGTTGTTCGGGTTGATACTGCCCGCCTGGGCGAAGATGCCGTAGGCGCTGGCGCCGGTGGTGGTGATCGTGCCGGCGGCCTTGTTGTTGATGACGATGCTGCTGTTGTCGCCGTGATAGTAGCTGGCGATCGCCGAGATGCCGGCTGCACTTGCGCCGTACGTGCTGATCGTGGCGCTGTTGGTGACGTCGATCTTGCTGTTTGCGCCGTCGACATCAGCGAAGATGCCCGAGGATGTGCCCGACAAGGACGCGCTGGCGCCGGTCTGGATGGCGCCGCTGTTGTTGATGGTCACCGCATTGTTGGAGCCGTAGCTGGCATTGGCGAAAATGCCCTCGGCGTTGGGGCCGGCGTTCAGGGCTCCCGAATTGGTGATGGTGATGTGGGTATCGCTGCTGAAAACGGTGCCGCTCGTGGCCGCGCTGACCGCCTTGATGCTGTCGCTGTACGAATTGATGGTGCCGGTGTTGTTGATGGTGATGTCGGCGCCGATGCCGTTGGTGCCAGCGTAGATGCCGCGCGCGCCTTTCGATTGTGCGAAGCTGGGACCGGGTATGAGGGAGGTCGAATTCGTCGTCAGCAGGCCGCTGTTGGTGATGTCGACGGTGTTGCCGTTTCCGGTCGTCACGATGCCGATCGCGTTGTCGCCGGCGACGGTTGCGGTGCGTGGGTCCGTGTTGGTGCAGGCGATGGGTGTCGTCGCGCCGGTAACCGTGATTGGGGAAGGGGAGGCCGGTTGCGTGCAATTGGCCGCGAAGGACGGTGAGGCGGAGACTGCTATCAGCGTCGAGCCGAGCGCCGTGCCCAGAAGCAGCACTCGGCGACGCTTTGGACTTGATTGCACGTCGCCGCGAGAAAACGAGGCGTCAGAACCTGCCGATAGACCCATTTCAAGCTCTCCCTACCCAGGAGATGGGTACGCCTGCACAAAAAAAATGCAATTTGAGTCTTACATCAGCTGGAGGAGGTTTAGCGATCAATAAATTATGTTGTATTAATGCAACAATCCGCCAATTTACTCTTGTACAGGTACAAGTTAGCCAGCTTGCGGCTTGCAAGCACGGCCGACGATCATTGAGGCCCAACTCTAATCGTGGCTGACACGAAAGTCGAAACGCTGCCTGGCGAACGGCTCATTCTCAAATGTGAAATGCCACCATTCACGGGCATAGTTCCTGAAGCCGCCTGCTCGCATGGCCTCGATGAGTAATTTGCGGTTTGCTGCTGCGTCCTTGCCGAGCGGACGGTGCGCCGTCTCGCTTATTGGGTCGAAACAGTCGAAGCCGGCGCCGAAGTCGAGCGCGTCGGCATCCCCGGCGCCGCAGGCCGTTTTCGCGATGGAGCGGTCGTCGATCCGGGCGAGGGCGAGATCGACCGTCGAGCCGCGCGAATGCGCCGACAGGCGAGCGACGTAGCCCCTGGCGATGAGATCGCCGCGCGCGACCTTCGGATACCATTGCGGGTCGGGCGGTCCGCCTTGGGCCGACCAGTCGCCCATATCGGCGACTGCGCGGGCAGGCCGGTAACAATCGAAGACCACCAGCGTCAGGCCCTTGGAGGCAATCGCCTTCTGGACGCGGGCGAGGGCCTGCGCCGCCTGCCGGGTGAGGATGCAGACCGGGGCATCATAGCCGTTCACCTTGCGGTGCAGGAAGTTGTCCGTGCCGGCGTAGCGGATGTCCTGGCGGATGGAGGAATCGACTTCGGCGAGCCGGACAAAGCCCGGAGGCAAGGCATCGGCGTGCGCGGGCGCGACCAGAGAGGCGATGGCCAGGGCGAAAAAGCCAATGCGCTGAATCGTCTGGCGCACCCTATTCAAGAAGCGCTTTCACTGGACGAACACCTTGACGCTGGCAGCTCTTCCGGCGGCGTCGATGACAGTCAGCGTCGAATAGCCGGCACCGTCGGGCAGCCAGGTCGCGGTGCGGCGGCGGTCTAGGCCGAGCAGCGGCTTGCCATTGGCCAGCCAGCGGAACGGCGCGCGGCCGCCCTGCAGTTTGAGCACCAATGGCGAGGCGTCGGCCGAGTTGGTGGCGAGATCGACGCGCGCGCCGTCCGGCGGGAAGATGATGGTCGGTGCGGGTTCGGTTACGGTCGCCTGCACCAGGCCATCCGCGCCGGCGCCGAAGCGGGTGAGCGTCACCGGCAATTCGTTGCGGCGCGGGGTGAAGGCGCCCGGCGGCTTGCCCGGCAGCGCTACGGTCGCCAGCCCCGAACGGACAAAACCCTCGAACAGGATGGGGGCGGCCGAGACATAGCCGGAAAGACCGGGCACCGCGCCGGCATCGGGCCGGCCGACCCACACGCCCAGCACATAGCGGCCATCGAAGCCGACCGACCATGCATCGCGGTAGCCGTAGGAGGTGCCGGTCTTGTAGGCGATGCCTCGCTGCGAGGCACCTTCGGGCGGCTTCACGCCCGACAGGATGTCGATGATCTGCCAGTTGGCCTGCTCGTTGAGGATGGTGGTGGTCGTGGTCTCGGCATTGGCCGGTTCCGTGCCGTCGCGCAGCGTGTGCGTCTTGCCGCCATTGGCGAGCCCCGTATAGAGCTGGACCAGATCGCGCAGCGTCACGCCGACGCCGCCGAGGCCGATGGCGAGGCCAGGCGCCTCGTTGACCGGGAGGATCGGGTTGACGCCGGCCTGCCGGAAGCGCGCCGTCAGCCGCGCCGGGCCGACGGCGTCGAGGATGCGGATCGCCGGCACGTTGAGAGACAGTTGCAGGGCCTGGCGAACGCTGACATCGCCCTGGTAGCCCATATCGAAATTCCTCGGCCGGTAGCCGCCGAAATCGACCGGGCTGTCCTCGATCAGCGTCTCCTGCGCCAGCAGTCCCTGCTCGAAGGCGAGGCCATAGATGAAGGGCTTCAAGGTGGAGCCTGGCGAGCGCACGACCTTGGTCATGTCGATCCAGCCGGAGCGGCTGGAATCGAAGAAATTGGCGGAACCGACTTCACCGAGGATGTCGCCGGTGCGGGAATCGGCCAGCACCATGGCGACGGAGAGGCGCGGCCCGAGCTTGCTGGCGGCGTCCCTGGCAACCTGTTCCAGGCCCTGCTGGACGCTTTTGCGGATCGTCAGCCTCAGCGGCTGGCCCGGAACGGCCTTGGGCAGCATGGCATAGGAGGCGTGCGCGGCGAGCGCCGGTAGCGTGCGGCGCAGGCCCGAGACATCGTCGAGCGCGGCGCGCGCCGCCTCGCGCTCGCCGATCAGGCCTGACGAGACCATGCGGGTCAGCACGCGGTCACGGGCGGCGTGGGCGATCTCCAGATTGCGGTCGGGCCGGCGTCTTTCCGGCAGTTGCGGCAGGGCCACGAGCAGGGCGGCCTCCGAGACGGTCAGCCGCTTCGGCTCCTTGCCGAAATAGGCGAGCGAGGCGGCGCGCACGCCTTCGAGGTTGCCGCCGTAAGGCGCCAGCGTGAGGTAGCGTTCCAGGATCTCGCGCTTCGACAGCCGCCGCTCGATCTGGATGGCGCGCAGCATCTGCTTGATCTTGGAGCCGATGCTGCGGCTGTCGCGCGGCTCGATCAGGCGCGCGAGCTGCATCGACAGGGTCGAGCCGCCGGACACGATATGGCCGCTGGTGATGAGCTGGCCGGCGGCGCGGCCGAGCGCCAGCACATCGACGCCTTCATGATCCCAGAAGCGCTTGTCCTCATAGGTGACCAGCATGTCGACGAACTGCTTGTCGACCTGATCGAGACGGGTTTCCAGCCGCCAATAGCCATCCGGCGTGGCAAAGGCGCGAAGCAGCTGGCCGTCACGGTCCTGGACTTCCGTCGAGACGGTCAGCTTTTCGGGGAGCGGCGGCGGGAAGGCGCGGTCGAGTTCCCAAAGCAAAGCGACGGAGATGGCAAGAAGGCCGACGCAGGAAGCTGCGGTTATTGCTGCCCGGCGGAGAAACTTCCTTGAAAGCATGGCGCCGCCCCTCATTGTCCTGCCGGACATTTCTCCCCGTATAGAGACGGGGAGAAAGGGGCTTGCCGAGGCCGTCGCGACAGTCTCCTTCTCCCCGTCTCTATACGGGGAGAAGGTGCCGGCAGGCGGATGAGGGGCAGCGCCGTCGTCCTGTTCATGATCTCCACCAAGGGCACCTTACGGCGCCTTGATCTCCATCATGCCGGTGGCGGTGCGGGCGGAGAATTGCGGCCGGTACATGTCCTCCACCGTCGCCGCCGGATGCGCGTAAGTGCCGGGCGTCACGGCACGCACGACATAGGCGAGCGTCAGATTGTGGTCGTGGTCGCCGTCGGCGGGGTTGAATGCCGCGACGAAGCGGTCGTCGCGGAATTCCAGATGCGCGGCATCGGTCTGCGCCAGCCAGGAGAAGTTCGACAGCTGGGCGCTGGAGACGAGGCCCGGATTGTCGATCTCGAAGCCGGCCGGCAGAAGGTCGGTGACCAGCAGGCGCGACGGCCAGCTGTTCTGTTCGGTGACCTTGAGCACGACGACATAACGTTCGTTCTGGGTCGCCTCCGTCACATTGGCCTCGGTGCCATCGAGCTTGTAGTAGGTGCGGTCGATGGTGAAGCCTTCGCCGCCGGCCGGCAGGGGCTGGATAGGCGACGCCACTGTGGTGACGACGGCCTGCAGCGGGGTCTTGCCGGTGTTGGCGATTTCGAGCGGGCTGTCCACCAGGTCGGAGCCGCCGACCTGGTTGGAATAGCCACCCGAATGTGGCGCGCCATTGACGGTCAGCGCGATCGAGTCGTTGCCTTCCTTCAACGCGCGGGCGGCCAGCAGCATCCAGGAATCATCCTGGGTGGTGGTCCAGCGCACTTCGGCGCGTTCCCGGGTCACCAGCTTGATCAGCTCCGGCACGATCGTCGAGACTGGCTTGGATTCCGCCGCCAGCGACAGCATCGCGGCGCCGTCACGCAACGCCGAGCCGTAGTCGGAGCGGTACCAGTCGTAGTCGGTCTGCGACTTGGCCAGTTGCAGCGCGGTCTTGAACGTCGCCTCCGAGCGCTGCGTGTCGCAGTAGAGCGCAAGGCTCGCCGTCAGCTGGGCGACGGCCATCGGGCTCGAGAAGGCTTCGAGCTGGGTGTCGGCGTAGTAGCGCAGATCGCCGATCGAGGCCTTCTTGTTGCGGGCCAGAACGTAGAGCGCGTAGGCGATCTCGCTGCCGCGATCCTGTACGCTCTGGTCGTAGCCGAGCGAGTTCTGCAAGTTGTTGAGCGCCTGGTTCATGGCCAGAGCCGGCACGTCGTATTTCTGTTCCCGCGCCCTGGTCAGGAATTCGCTGACATAGGCGTCGAGCCAGAGATCGCCGGAGCCGGGACCCCAGAGGCCGAAGCTGCCGCTGGAGGACTGGTAGCTCAGCACCTTGTAGATGGCGTCCTGGATGCGGCCATGCAGGTCCGGGTCGCTTTCCATGCCGATGCCCGACGCCATCTCGTTGACATAGAGCAGCGGCATGGCGCGGCTGGTGGTCTGCTCGGCGCAACCATAGGGGTAGCGGTCGAGCGTCATCAGCAGCGAGGGCACGTCGAAGGCTGCCGCCTGCGAAACGCCGACGCTGACCGAAGCGCCATCGAGCAGGCTGGCGGCCAGCAGTTCCTTGTCGACACGCAGCGCGCCGCCATTGCCCTTGAGGTCGACCACGAGGCGCGTGGTGACCGGCAATTGCGCCGGACGCACCGGCACATAGAGCGTCTGCTCGACCTTGGTGCCGTCGGCATGCGCAAGCTTGATGGTCAGCGAGGCGTTGCCCGGCGTCTTGGCGATCAGCGGCACGGTCAAGGTCTGGCGCTTGCCCTGGGCGAGCGTCAGCTTCTGGGGCAGGGGCTTGTCGCCCGTCGAGAGGTCGCCCGTCGTGTCGATCGACAGCGCATAGTCGCCGGCCGGGCCGTCGGTGTCGGCGACGTCGAGCCGCATGACGGCGTTGTCGCCAGGCGCCAGGAACCGCGGCAGGCCGGCGGTGATCACCACCGGATCGCGCACGATCACGTCCGACTGGGCATGGCCGACCGCTTCCTTGGTCCAGGCGACAGCCATGACGCGCACGGTGCCGTTGAACTGCGGAATGTCGAAGTCGATCCGCGCCTTGCCGTCGGCGTCGAGCTGGACCGGACCGGAGAAGAAGGCGACCAGCTTTTCGGTGGGCGGGCTGCCCTGCGTCTGCATGTTGGCGCCGTCGCCGCCGGTCCTGAGCTTGCCGGTGGTGCCGAGCGAACCGTCGATCAGACGGCCATAGATGTCACGGATCTCCATGCCCAGCATGCGCTGGCCGAAGAACCAGTTTTCGGGGTCCGGCGCCTTGTAGTTGGTGAGATTGAGGATGCCGACATCGACGGCGGCGACCATGACATAGGCGTTGGCGCCCGGCTGCACCCCGGCCACCGAGACCGGGATCGACAGCTGCTGGCGCGGCATGGTCTTTTCAGGCGGCGTCAGCGTGACCGCGAGCTTCTTGGCGCCCGGGTCGACCTTCAGCCATTTCACGCCGATGGCGCGGGCGGGCATACGTGTTTCCTGCGCATCGCCCGGCCGGAACAGGGTTGCCGTGACATAGGCGCCGGCGCCCCAGTCGTCGCCGACCGGGATGTCGACGGTGCTGCCGCCGGCCGGCACGGTGGCCGTGATGGTCTTCAAGAGCTTGTCGGAACCGATGTTGACCAGCAGTTCGCCGGCAAAATGCGGCGAGATTTTCAGCTTGGCCACCTCGCCGGCGGCGTAATTGTCCTTGTCGAGGGCAATCTCCAGGCCGTCGGGCGTTTCGGTGGTGGTCGAGGCGACATACCAGCCGGCGTCGAACTCGTAGCTGGTCGCCGGTCCTTCCGGGTCCGAGGTTTCGATCTCGAGCCGGTACCGGCCCCAGTCGACAGGAACGGAGACGGTGGCGTCGCCATCGGCGTTAAGGTCGATCTGGCCGTTGGCGATCGACTTGGTGAAGGTCACCGGCTCGTAGTTCCAGGAATTGTTGGAGCGGTACCACTGGTAATTGCGCTCGACCTTGACCAGCGTCCATTGCGCGCCTTTCAGCGCCTCGCGCTTGCCGTCGGGATCGACCGCGATCAGGCTGAACTTGGCGGTGCCGCCCTGCGGCACTTCATCGTCGGCGAAATCCGAGCGGATGCCGATCATATGGCCCTGCGGGCGGATGCCGATGTTGAGCGAGCGCTCGATGGCGCGGCCGCCGGTTTCGCGCATACGCACGGTCACCTTGCCGTCGACCAGTTTCGTGGTCGAAGGCAGTTGGTCGACACTGACAGGGAAGGTCGCCTTGCCGTCATCGCCAACCACAGGCAAGTTGGTCAGCGGCGTGACCGTTGGTTCCGCCGACTGTTCGTCGGCGAGGCCGAAGGAGAAGTTGGGGAAGCGGTCCCAGCTGCGCGAGGTCGACAGCGTCAGCTCGCCTTCCAACGCCAGGCCCGCCGCCGGCGCGCCATAGAGGAAGCGGCCGTCGATGGCTATGTTGGCGGTTTCGCCGCGCGCGATCTCCTGCTTGTCGGCCTTCATGTCGAATTCGATGCGATCCGGCACGAAGTCCTCGACCAGGAACATCTGGCTGGCGACGGCCGGCTGCTTGGGATCGGTGTAGATCGAAACCGACCAGGTGCCGCGCATCGCATTGGGCTCGAGCGGCAGGTCGACGGCATGGCCGCCGGCCGACGCGCCGTCGCTGACGATGCGGCGGTCCTCGACGCCGTCGGGGCGCGAGAAGATGAAGGTGAGCGGCAGGTTCTCCACCGCCTTGGCGGCACCGTCGCGGGCAAGCGCCGCGACATGCACGTCCTCGCCGGCGCGGTAGATGCCGCGCTCGGTCCAGGCATAGACGTCGAGCGCGCCGGGCGCGGCGCGTCCGGTGACGCCACGGTCAGACAGGTCGAAGCCGGCCTTGGCCATGTCGAGGAAGACGAAGTCATTGTCGCCCTGCTTGGCCATCAGCACGGCGGGCACCATGCCGCCGTCGCCACGCGTCAGGCCGGGATTGAACACGGCGTGTCCCTCGGCATCCGACGTCGCTGTGCCGAGAACCTCGTTGTTCCTGGCGACCAGCGTCAGTTCGGCGCCGGCGATCGGCTTGGCGGAGCCCAGCGAGCGGGCAAAGACGTTCAACCCGTCCTGGCCGGTATAGGTCGACAGGCCGATGTCGGAGACGACGAACCACTGTGTGGCGAGCGAACTGTAGCTGTCGTTCTTGTCGTTGACGGCTTGGGCCGTCAGCACATAGACGCCGGGCTTGCGCTGCGGCAGCGCTTCGTCGACCGGGAAGGAGGTGGTGACCTCCTTGTTGAGGTCGTTGACGATGTCGAGCTGGCCTTGCCAGACCGGCGCGCCCATCTGCTCGGAAATGTTGGAGATGTCATAGCCGTCGAGCTGGTGCAGGAACTGGTAGCCCGACAGAAGCTGCGCCAGCGACCGGTCGCCGATGCGGTAGAGCTTCATCTGGGCGGCGTTCATGTTGACGGTGACGACCGGGATGCCACGGCGCGCGCCGGCCGGCAGCACGAAGCTGTCGCCGGTGAAGCGGGCGGACGGTGCGCGGTCCTGCACATAGATCGACAGCACGGTGGGGGCGGCGGTGACTTCGCCGATCGCGGCCGGCAGGCCGGCGCGGAAGGTGACGTCATAATGCTGGCCGTGCTGGAGCCCCTCGACGCAGATCTGCTTGTCCTTGGCCTCGACGCCCTTTGGCGGCGCGTTGTCGACGGTGACGAACTGAGCGTAGTCGACGCCGGTCTTGACCAGTTCCTCGGAGAATTGGGCGCAGATGCGTGGCGCGCTGGTGTCGGCATCGACGCTGTGGTCGATGACGCGGAAACCCTTGCGGGCCTTCAGATCGGCATAGTCGGCCTGGACGGCAGGCGAAGGCACCAGCGCAAGGCTGGCCTCATAGGCCTGCAAGGCAGGCCGGTAGAGATCGCGCTTGTCGAGGCCGGCGCCGAGCAGCGCCAGCACCTCGGCGCGCGTCTTGGTTGTGCGCAGCAGCTTGTAGGCATTGAAAGCGGCCGAGGTGCTGTTTGCCGGCAAAGTGGAGGCTTCGGAGGTGTTGGCCGCGGGCTGCACGGCCAGCGTCTCGCGGGCCAGGTTGAGCCAGAGCTTGCCGTCGTCGGGCATCACCGAGACCGCGGACTCGTATTTCTGCATGGCCGAACGATGGTCGCCGGTCTGTACCGCCTGTTCGGCGGCGCCGATCAGGGCCGCCATGCCCTCGGTGGGCTTGTCGAAGGCCGGGCCGAGCAGCTTGTTGCGATACTGCTGGGCCTGATCGGCCATCCAGTTGGGGAAGAAGGCGAGTTCCGGTGGCGCGCCGATATCGGGATCGCCGTCGATGTTGACGATCTTGCCCGCAACGGCTCCATTGAACTGCTTCAGCTGGTTATAATCCGATTTTAGGAAGCACCACTTAGCCTTGGTGTTATAGGTGAAGGCGCGGCAGGCCGGATCGCCGAGGCATGTCGTCTTGCACTGATCGAGGGTGACGTTCTGGTCGGATCTGAGGTCGAAGCCGAAATAGTCGGAATTGTCGGTCGTTGCGATTCGCCGCGCCTCGGCCGCTTGCGCAACGCCACTCCAAGCGAAGAAAAAAAGGATCAGGATCGACAGACCACGAGCCGCGCGCATTGCCATAACACCCTCCGGACAATTTGCAGACGTCCGGGCATGTTCAAGCTTCAGTCGGGCTTGTCAACGCGCGGACGGGCAGGTTCCGCCTGCCAACGGTTTATTTTCCGGCCAAGGACCGGTATGCGGACAATAACCTGCATAGGACAGGGGATCACGCTTTCTTGCGGAAACGCAAAAGGTGTGAATTCCAAGCCCGTCCTATTTCAGACAATTGGATTGTGGCCCCTTTACGAGCGCTTCAGAACTTCATTCCAATTTTAGTTTTGTCACCTAGGTTGTCTTAATGCCGGCGCATGAAAAGCAGATGTCAGGAAGGAAAGCGCCAGGGCGCGCCCTTCCGCGCGCCCTGCTTCTGGCCGTTATGTGCTGGACCGCTCTGGTTGCCGAATCAGCGCCGGCGGCCGCGTTCGAGATTTTCGGCATCAAACTGTGGGGGTCGTCCAGCGACGAGGATGCCGACATCGTCGACCCGCTGCGGTACTCGGTGACCATCTCGGCCCCGGACGCCGACAAGGATCTGGTCAAGAAGCTCGAAAACGCCTCGGCGCTGAAGAGCGATGAAAAACGCCCCGTCTCCGGCTCGCTCGGCCTGATGGCCAAGGCGCGCGGCGACCGTGAGCAGCTTGTCGCGGCCCTTTACGCCGATGCCCGCTATGAAGGCGTCGTCACCATCACCATCGACGGCAAGCCGCTCGACGAATTGCAGCCGGACGCCGAGTTCAAGGGTCCACAGCCGATCCCTGTTGCCATCGATATCGCCGCCGGCCCCAAATTCACCCTCGGCAACATCCGGCTGGAAGGCGACGCGGCGGGGCTGATGGGCGCCGACTACGGCCTGATCGCGGGCGGCGATGCCGGGTCAGGCGCGGTGCTCAAGGCCGAAGCGCTGATCGTGCGGACGCTGAAGGAAGAGGGCAGGCCGCTGGCCAAGGTTACCGACCGGCAGATCGTCGCCGACCATGCGACCTCGACGCTCGATGTGACATTGACGGTCGCCGCCGGACCGGTCGCCGGCTATGGCGCGACAACCGTGGAAGGCACCGAGAAGGTCGACCGCGACTTCACCGAATACATGACCGGGCTGAAGCGCGGCAGGCAATATTCGCCGCAGGAGATCAGCGACGCGCGCGACAGGCTGCTGGCGCTCGAGGTCTTCAACAGCGTGACATTGAAGGAAGCCGACAAGCTCGATGCCGACGGCAACATTCCGATCGGCGTCCAGGTCAGCGAGCGCAAGCCGCGCTATTTCGGCCTCGGCGGCACCTTCTCGAACACCGAGGGCCTGGGCCTGGAAGGCTATTGGGGGCACCGCAACCTGTTCGGCCAGGCCGAGAAGCTGCGCATCGACGGCGCCATCTCAGGCATCGGCAGCAACGATCTGTCGAGCCTCAATTACAATGCCGGCATCATGTTCGAGAAACCCGGCGTGATCGGGCCGGCCTCGAAATTCTTCGCCAATGTGAAGACGGTCTTCGAGCATCCCGACGCCTACGACCATTTCTCGGTCAAGGGCAGCACCGGCCTGTCCTACGAACTCGACAAGAAGCAGACCGTCTCGGCGGAGGTCGCGCTTGATTATTCCCGGATCCGCGATGCCTTCGGCAAGCACACCTACCTGATCGCCAGCGTTCCCTTGCAATATGTCTACGACAACAGGGACAGCCGCCTCAACCCGACCAAGGGCTTCAGGGTGCTGGCCTATGCCGAGCCGAGCTACGACATCCTGAGCGGAGCCGCCTTCCTCAAGCTCAAGGGCGAGGGTTCGGCCTATCAGTCGCTGGACACGGCCTCGAAATTCGTGCTCGCCGAACGCGTCGCGGCCGGCTCCATCGTCGGCACCGGGCTCGAAAACGTGCCGGCCGACCGGCGCTTCTATTCGGGCGGCGGCGGTTCGGTGCGCGGTTACGCCTATCAGGGCATCGGCCCCAAGGACTTTACCGGTCAGCCGACCGGCGGCCTGTCCTTCTTCGAAACGTCCGTTGAAATGCGCATTGCCGTGACCGACACGATCGGCATCGTGCCGTTCGTCGATGCCGGTACGGTGTCGACGAAATCGGTTCCCAATTTCTCCGACGTCAAGGTCGGCGCCGGCGTCGGCCTGCGCTACGTCACGCCGTTCGGTCCGCTGCGCATCGACGCAGCGTTGCCGCTCAACCGGGGTCCAGGGGATCCGCGTTTCGGCATCTACGCCGGTATCGGGCAGGCTTTCTGAAGATGAAGACGGTCTGGCGCATCCTTCGCATTGTCCTCTACACGCTGCTCATCGTGGTCGCGGGCGCGATCGGCGCGCTTGTCGTGCTGACCAAGACCGAGCGCGGACGCGACAATCTCGCCGGCATCATTTCGCGGCTGGCCTCGAATGACGACCGCAAAGTCACCGTCCACGGCATCGACGGCATCTGGTCGGGGGCGCTCAGCGTCGACAATGTCGTGCTGGAGGACCGCAACGGCGCCTGGCTGGTGGCGCGCAAGGTGGCGATCGATTGGTCGCCGCTGGCGCTGCTGTCGAAGAACTTCAGCGCCGAGCGCATTGCCGCCGAGCGCATCGAACTTGCCCGGCTGCCGGTTGCCGGTACGCAGCCGCCGGCACAGGGCGGCACGACGACGCTGCCGGTGTCCATCGACATCAAACAGATCGACCTGCCGGAAATCGCGCTTGGCCAGCAACTGGCCGGCAGCGGCATCGCCGAACTCGCGGCCAAGGGCACCGTCAAGGTCGATCCCGCGCCGCTGGCGGTGGAAAGCGTGCTCAACGTCACCCGCCATGACGGCAAGCAGGGCAATGTCGACGCCAACATTCATTTCTCGCCGGCCGACAACAAGCTCGACCTCGACCTCAAGGCGTCGGAGCCGGCGGGCGGCATCATCGCCAACCTGCTCAAGCTGCCCGGCGCGCCGCCTGTCGATATAGCGGTGACGGGGCAGGGGCCGCTCGGGAACTGGAGCGGCACTGGCACTTTCGCCGTCGACGGCCAGGTGGTCACGCAACTGACCGGTACCCACAAGCTGACTGACAAGGGCAATCATGTCACGGCCAAGGGCGACGGCGATTTCGCGCGCTTCCTGCCGGACAATCTGAAGCCGCTGTTTGCCGGCAAGACCAGTTTCGACGTCGCGGGCACCGCAACGGCGGCCGGCGGTGTCAGCATCGACCGGGCCAGCATCGAAAGCGATGCGGTGCACGGCACCGCGACCGGGATTGCCGATCCGGCCGGGGCCAGCGATCTTTCGGTCCAAATCGCCGCCAAGGGCGCGCCGGTGCAGATCACGGTGGGCAGCGCCGCGCAGCCGATCACCCTGGCGATCAGGAACGCCACCGCGCGCGCCTTCGGCGACGGCAAGACGCCGATCGTCGATATCGGCGCTTCGCTGGCGTCGGTGGTGGCGGGCGGCACCCAGCTCAACGATCTTTCGGGGCAGATCCATTCCGACGGCTTCGATATCCAGAACCGCAGCGGGCCCCTGGCGGTCAAGCTGCAGGCGGGTGGCCTGAAGACGGACCTGGCGACGCTGGCGCCGTTGATCACCGGCAAGGTCGATGTCGATCTCGCGGGTTCGCTGAGCAAGGACGCCATCATCATCGACAAGGGCACGCTGCATTCCGATGCGCTCGACGCCGGCCTGACCATGACGGTGGCGCTCGCCGATCTTTCGGTGCAGCTCAAGATGAATGCCGATGCGGTTTCGACCGCCTTGCCGCCGCAGATCAGCTCGGTGCTGGGCGAGCGGGTGAAATTCTCGGCCGCCGCGACGCGCGATCCGCAAGGCGGCTTTGCAGCCAATTCGATCTCGTTGACGTCGGGCTCGCTTACCGCCAGCGGCACCGCCAGCGCGCAAGGCAGCGATATCCAGGCCGACATCAAGGGCACGCTTGGCGATGTCTCGGTGCTGTCGCCGCTGGTTGGCGTGCCGGTCGCCGGCGGCGTCGATTTCGAGCTCTCGGCGACCGGCCCGCGCTCCGCGCCGGACTTCACGGTCTCCGCCGGCAGCGACAGCCTGACCGCCTCTGGCCGTACGGTGAAGGCGATCAAGCTCGCGGCAACCGGCAAGGCCGACATCGTCAACCCTTCCGCCAATGTGTCGCTGACCGGCGCCGTCAACGACCAGCCGCTCAACGTCAAGGCGGCGCTGGTAACGAGCGAAGGCAGGCGTTCGGTCAACGGCCTGCTGATCGCGCTCGGCGACAACAAGGTGTCGGGCGACCTCGCGCTCGACGACAAATTCCTGCCTTCGGGCACGCTGACGCTCGCCGCGCCCGCGATCGATCAGCTGGCGGCGCTCGCCGGGCAGGCGGTGACGGGCGATATCAACGGCACCATCAATTTCGCCAAGGAGGGCGACGCCCCGTCCGTCGCCATCGATGCGAAAAGCAGTTCGGTCGCGCGCGGCGACGTGACGGCCAGGGCGATCGCCATCAATGCGCTGATTGCCAATTATCTGAAGGCGCCGGCCATTTCCGGCACCATCAAGGCCGACGCGGTCACCTCGGGAACAACCGAAATCGGCGGGATCGGCGTCGACCTGAAGCGCGACGGCGACTGGACCAATTTCACCGGCGGCGCCACGATCGCCGGAATTCCGGCGACCGCCGCCGGCCGGGTGAAGATCGCGGGCGGCACCACCAGTGTCGAGATTGCCTCGGGTGAGGCGACGGTTCGCGGCATCAAGGCGGCGATCGCGGCTCCGTCCTCGCTTTCCATAGCCAATGGCACGACCAGCATCGACAGCCTGGCGCTCGATGTCGGTGGCGGTTCGGTGACCCTGTCGGGCACGGCGGGCCAGACGCTCGATCTGGCGGCGAAATTCTCCGCGCTGCCGGCGGCCCTTGCCAATGAATTTGCGCCCGGCCTCGACGCCTCGGGAACGCTCGGCGGCACCGCGCAGGTGACTGGAACGCCGGCCACTCCGGAAGTCCGGTTCGATGCCAAACTGGCCGGCCTCGAAACCAGCCAGACCCGTCAGGCCGGGCTCGGCTCGCTCGCCCTCGATGCGGCGGGCATCTATACGATGGCTGGCGGGGTTGCCCTCGACCATGCCAATCTTTCCGGCGACAAGATTTCCGGCAAGGCCACCGGCACCATCAACCCCAACGGCGCCAGCGATTTCGCGCTCGATCTGACGTCGTCTGGGCCAAGCCTGCCGTTGACGGTCGGCAGCGCCGAGAGCCCCGTCAGGCTCGAGGTCCAGTCCCTTTCGGCGAAAGTGGCGGGCGAGAGCACGCAGGCCCGCCTCGACCTCTCCGCCATCCTGCCGTCGATCTCCACCAGTCCGGCCAAGGTGGACGGCCTGGTCCTTGCCTTGCATTCGGATGCTTTCGACCTGAAGAACCGCGCCGGCCCGGTTTCCGGCACGGTGTCGGTCGACAAGGTCGGGCTCGACAATCCCGCCATCGCGCCACTCATCGCCGGCAAGGTGACGGCGGCGCTCAGCGCCAGGCTGAGCCCGGACGGCGTCGCCATCGACAGCGGCTCGCTGAAGAGCGATGCGCTGAGCAGCCAGGTGGCCGGCAACGTCTCGCTCAGCGACGGCGCCATCGATCTTAAGCTGAACGCGGACGCGCCCTCATCGGCTTTGCCGGGCGCGGTGCGCGGCATGCTTGGCGAGCGCGCCCAGATCAGCGCCACGCTGAAACGCGACCCCAAGGGCGGTATCACGGTCGACGGGCTGAAACTGGCCTCCGGCGCGCTGAGCGCGGCTGGGCAGGCGAGCCTTGCCGACAACAAGGTGGCGGCCGACATCACCGGCGCGCTGAGCGACATCTCGCTGCTGTCGAAGGACGCCAAGGGCGCCATCGCCTTTGCGCTGAACGCCCAGGGCCCTGCCATGGCGCCGGACCTGTCGCTGACGGTCAACAGCGATCGGCTGCTGGTGGCGGCGCGCGAGATCACCGGCCTGAAGCTTACGGCCACAGGCAAGGCGGACGCCGCCAACCCGGCGGCCAACGTGCAACTGACGGGCAATGTCGCCGGCCAGCCCTTGCAGGGCAATGCGGTGCTGGCGACGGCGGGCGGCAAGAGCGCCATCAACGGTCTGCTTTTGTCTCTCGGCAAGAACCGGATCTCCGGCGACCTGGCGCTGGATGAGAAATTCGTGCCCGAAGGCACCATAGCGCTTGATCTGCCTGATATCGGGCCGCTCGCGGCGCTGGCGCTGGAGAAGGCCGAAGGGGACGTGCGCGGCACGATTTCGTTCTCCAGGAACGGCGCGGCACCCCAGGTCGCGGTCAAGGCCAACACCGCTTCGATCACGCGCGGCGACCTTCAGGCGAAGGCCGTTTCCATCGATGCGCTGATCGCCAACTATCTCGAGGCGCCGGTGATCTCCGGTACGATCCGCGCCGATACCGTCAACTCAGGCGGCACTGTCATCAGCGGCATCGATGTCGATCTCAAGCGCGACGGCGACTGGACCGGCTTTTCCGGCGGCGCCACGGTCAAGGGCATTCCGGCCAGGGCCGCGGGCCGCGTGAAGGTGGCCAATGGTGTCACGACCATCGAGCTTGCTTCCGGCCAGGCGACCGTACAGGGCATCAAGGCGGCGATCGCCCAGGCCTCGACGATCAGCATCGCCAACGGCACGACGAGCCTCGACCGGCTGGTGCTGAACCTCGGCGGCGGCACGGCGACCGTGACCGGCAAGGTCGGCCAGGCGCTCGACATCAACGCGACACTGGCGCGGGTGCCGATGTCGCTCGCCAACAGTTTCTCGCCGGGGCTCGACGCCGCCGGTTCGATTTCGGGCACGGCAAAGGTGACCGGTGCGCCGGCCAATCCGTCCGTTGCCTTCAATATTGACGCGGCCGGCGTCCAGACGTCGCAGACCAGGGGCGCCGGCGTCGGCGCGGTCAACGTCTCCTCATCGGGCACTTTCGCCGCCAGCAAGCTGACCTTCAACGCCAATGTCAGCGATGGCGCCGGCCTTGGCCTCAAGGGCGGCGGCACGGTGACAGTGGCGGGCACGCCGGCGCTGGTACTCGACTTCAATGGCGCGGTGCCGTTCGGCCTGCTCGCCGACAAGCTCGCCGCGCAAGGCCTGTCGCTGACGGGAACGGCCAGTGTGAATGTCCAGGTGCGCGGGCCGGCGACTTCGCCGGTCATCGGCGGCAGCGTCAAGACCTCGGGCGCGCGGCTGGTGGACGCCAGTTCAGGCCTGGCCGTCAACGACATCGCCGCCGACGTTTCGATCGGCGGCGGGGTCGCCAGGCTCAACCGGTTGACCGGAACGCTGTCGACGCGGGGCAGCCTGTCGGCCAGCGGCACGGTCGGAATCAACCCGGCGCAGGGCTTCCCGGCCGACCTGTCGATCAAGCTCACCGACGGCCGCTATACGGATGGGCGCGTGGTGACGGCCAATCTGGGTGGTGACCTGACGATCAAGGGGCCGCTTGTCTCGGCGCCTGCAATCGCCGGTACCGTCAATCTCGCCAAGACCGTGATTACCGTTCCGGACAAATTGCCCGGCTCGCTCTCGGCGCTCGACGTCAAGCACAAGAACGCGCCTGCTCCCGTGCGGGCACAGGACAAGGCGCTGCGCCCGGCGACGACGTCGGGCAAGAGCGGCGGCAGCGGCCTGGCGCTTGATGTCACCGTCAACGCGCCGAATCAGATCTTCATCCAGGGCAGGGGCGTCGACGCCGAGCTCGGCGGTTCGCTCAGGCTGACCGGGCCGGCCTCGTCGCCACAGGCGGTCGGCACCTTCACCCTGGAGCGGGGCCGGCTGTCTATCCTGGGCAAGCGGCTTACTTTCACCGAAGGAACGGTCGGCTTTTCCGGCTCGCTGGTGCCCTATCTCAACCTGACGGCGACAACGACCACCACCAGCGCCACGGTCACCATCGTGGTTTCGGGCGAGGCGACCAATCCGAAATTCACCTTCACCTCGGTGCCGGCGCTGCCCGAGGACGAGGTGCTAGCGCAGTTGATCTTCGGGCGCTCGATGTCCAACCTGTCGCCGCTGCAGATCGCGCAGCTGGCCGAAGCGGCCGGACAGCTGGCCGGTGTCGGCGGCTCGACCTCGCTGCTGGAAAACCTGCGCAGCGCCATCGGCGTCGACGATCTCGACGTTACCACGGACGATCAGGGCGGCACGGCGGTTTCGGCCGGAAAATATCTCAACGACCGCACCTATGTGACGATCCAGAAGGGCGACAAACCGGGCTCGGGCAAGGCGACGATCGACCTCAATGTCGGCAAGGGCGTGAAGCTGCGCGGCGAAGCGAATGACGCCGGCGAGGCCAAGGGCGGCATCTTCTACGAGAAGGAATATTGACAGGCTGGCCCTCAGCGTGGCCGGAACTGGCGCTGTCGTAACCTCTGTAAATGTATCAATTTAATCGCCCGGTGAGATTTTGGCGGAATCTGGGCGCACTAGCAATTTTGCGCCAAGACTGTCGCTATCACGCGAACCGCTCTCCTTCCAAAGTTGCACATTCGCTAACATGTTCCCAATCCATGTCGTCTTTGACATCATTGCCTGGATGCGGAATGTTAATCGGCGGAAAGCCAACAATGGGAGTTAGTCATGACAATTTATAAGAGCAACGGCGACAGCGTTCCGGATCACATCCTGGCCATGGCCGAAGAAGCCAAGTCGGGTAAGGTCGATCGCCGCGAATTCCTGGCGCTCGCCAGCATCTTCGGCGCGTCGACGGCCATGGCTTACGGCCTGCTCGGCCTTGCCGCTCCGACCCCGGCCAAGGCCGAGGACGTGCAGGGCAAGAAGGGCGGCGTGCTGAAAGTGGCGATGTCCGTCAAGGATCCCAAGGATCCGCGCACGGCCGACTGGTCGGAAATCGCCAATGCCGAACGCCAGGCCCTGGAGCCGCTGGTGAAGTACACCCACCAGTACACGTTCGCGCCCTATCTCCTGGCGAGCTGGGACATCAACGACGACGCCACCGAGTACACGCTGCATGTGCGGCCGGGCGTCGAATGGAACAATGGCGACAAGTTCACCGCCGACGACGTGATCTACAATTTCACCCGCTGGGCCGACAAGAACGCGGCGGGCAACTCGATGCCTGGCCGTCTCGGCAGCCTCGTCGACGAAAAGACCAAGAAATTGAGCGAAGGCTCGATCATCAAGGTCGACGACATGACGGTCAAGCTGAAGCTTGCCAAGCCTGACATCGCGCTCATCGCCAACCTGACCGACTATCCGGCGCTGGTCGTGCACAAGACCTTCGACGAGAAGGGCGCCAACTTCAAGAACTGCCCGATCGGCACCGGCCCGTTCGAGCTCGTTTCCTATGATGTCGGCCAGAAGGTCGTATACAAGCGCCGCACCACCGGCAAGTGGTGGCAGGGCGAAGCCTTCCTCGACGGCGTCGAGTTCATCGACTACGGCACCGATCCCGCCGCCACCGTCTCGGCCTTCGAATCGGGCGAAGTGCAGACCAACCACGAAACGACAGCCGACTACGTCAAGATCATCGAAGGCGTCGGCGCTCCGGTTTCGGAAGTGGTGACGGCGGCGACCGTTGTGTCGCGCTTCAACGTCAACGCGAAGCCCTATGGCGACCAGAAGGTGCGTCAGGCGATGTGCCTGGCCGTCGACAATTCTGTGGTGCTGCAGCTCGGCTACGGCAATGCCGGCACGCCGGCCGAAAACCACCATGTCGCGCCGATCCATCCGGAGTATGTCGCGCTGCCGAAGATTCCGCGCGACATCGCCAAGGCCAAGCAGATGCTGACGGAAGCCGGCGTGATCGATTTCGAGCACGAGCTGATCAGCAACGACGAGGACTACCACAAGAACACCACCGACGCGATCGCGGCGCAGCTGCGCGAGGCCGGCATCAAGGTGAAGCGCACCGTGCTGCCGAGCTCGACCTTCTGGAACGACTGGACGAAGTATCCGTTCTCGGAAACCAACTGGAACATGCGTCCGCTGGGCATCCAGGTCATCGCCATCGCCTACCGCTCGGGCGAAGCCTGGAACGAGACGGCCTATGCCAACCCTGACTTCGACAAGAAGGTCAACGAGGCGCTTGGCATTGCCGATGCCGAGAAGCGCAAGGTGGTGATGAAGGATGTCGAGCAGATTCTGCAGGACTCCGGCATCATCATCCAGCCGTACTGGCGCAAGCTCTACATCAACATCAAGCCCGAGGTGAAGAACCACTCGATGCACCCCACCTACGAGCATGATTTCGGCAAGGTCTGGCTCGACCAGGCGTGACCCACTGCTTGAGGGATGCGAAGGGCGAGAGCCCTTCGCACCCACGGGGATCGTCGCCGTTGCACCCGGTGCAGCGGCGGCGTGACGTCACAAGCTTTTCGAAACAGGGTTGACCGTATCTGACCCCAACCCGGCCGGCAGGGGGGCACAATGTTCTCATTTAT
>NZ_JAFKIC010000374.1 GCF_017306585.1 Mesorhizobium sp.
TGTCGACGGCGAGCGCGTGCTGTCCTGCCTCACCCTGGCGGCACAGGCTGAAGGCCGCGCCGTCACCACCATAGAGGGGCTTGCACGGGAGGGCGAACTGCATCCCGTGCAGGCTGCCTTCCTCGAACAGGACGCCTTCCAGTGCGGCTATTGCACGCCGGGCCAGATCATGTCGGCGGTGGCCTGCATCCGCGAGGGCCATGCCGGCTCGGACGAGGAAATCCGCGAATACATGGCCGGCAACCTCTGCCGTTGCGGCGCCTATCCCCACATCGTCGCCGCCGTGCGCCAGGCAGCATTGGAGGCAGCCCAATGAGGGATTTTTCCTATCTACGCGCCGCATCGGCGGAGGCCGCCCGCCAGGCGGCCGCCCTGCCCGGCGCCATGCTGCTTGCCGGCGGCACCACGCTGATCGACCTTGCCAAATGCGGCGTCGCCGAGCCCGACACGCTGGTCGACATTTCTCACCTCAAGGGGCTCGACCGGATCGAGATCGGCGAGCGTGGCGCCACCATCGGCGCGCTGGCCAGGATGGGCCATGTCGCCGACCACGCCGACATCAAGAGCCGCTTCCCCGCCGTCTCGGAAGCGCTCTGGCAGGCGGCCTCGGCGCAGATCCGCAACATGGCGACCATCGGCGGCAATCTGATGCAGCGCACGCGCTGTGCCTATTTCCGCGATCCCTCGAATTTCTCCGCCTGCAACAAGCGCCAGCCCGGCAGCGGCTGTTCGGCGATCGGCGGCGTCACCAGGGGCCACGCCGTGCTCGGCGCCAGCGAGGCCTGCATCGCGATGTATCCCGGCGATCTCGCCACCGCGCTGGTCGCCTTCGACGCGATTGCGCATCTGGGCGAGCGCCGGATTTCGGTCGACGACTTTTTCCTGCTGCCGGGCGCTACCCCGGACCGGGAACACGCCATCGAAGCCGGCGAGATGATCACGGCCATCGAAATCCCCGCCTCCGCGGCCGCCCGCCGCTCGACCTATCTGAAGGTCCGCGACCGGCAGTCCTATGAATTCGCCGCCGCCAGCGCCGCCGTCGGCCTCGAACTCGAAGCCGACGGCCGCACCATCCGCGACCTGCGCGTGGCGCTCGGCGGCGTCGCCACCAAGCCATGGCGGGCACGCGCCGTCGAAGACGCCCTGAAGGGCAAGGTGCTGGAGCCGGACGCCGTGCGCACGGCCAGCCTGCTTGCCGTCGAAAGCGCCGTCGACCATGGCGCCAACCACTACAAGATCGAGCTCGCGCCGCGCGTCGTAGCGAGAGCCATCCTCAAACTGGGAGACGCGGCATGACCGTTCACACAAGACATGGCGATGCTTCCGACGGCGTGATGGCGGAGGCCGTCGGCGGCCGCCTGTCGCGGGTCGACGGCCCGGCCAAGATCACCGGCGCGGCGAAATACGCGGTCGAGCAGCAGCTCGAAGGCCTCGCCTACGCCGTGCTCGTCGAAAGCACGATTGCCTCGGGCAAGGTGCGCGCCATCGATACTTCAGCCGCCGAGGCCACGCCCGGCGTGCTGAAAGTGCTGACGCCCGATACCATCATGAGCCTGAGGACCGCCTCCGACTGGTTCGGCACGCCGCCGCCGGACAAGCCCTATTGCCCGCTGGCGCGCGACATCGCCTTCTCGGGCCAGCATGTCGCGGCCGTCGTCGCCGAGACCTTCGAGCAGGCGGTGGCCGCCGCAGCGCTGGTCAAGGTCAGCTATGACGAGACGCCTGCCATCGTGGACCTGAGCGACGGCAAGGCCGGCGACGGCATCCCGATCGACGCCATGACCAAGGAGTGGGGCGACGCGGCTTCCGCCTTCGCCTCGGCGCCGGTGCGCATCTGCGCCGCCTACAACACGCCGCGCGAATACCAGGCGCCGATGGAGCCGCATGGCCTGATCGCGCATTGGCAGGGCGACCACCTCACCGTGTGGGAGCCGAGCCAGTGGCTGGACGGCATGGCGCGCACCTATGCCGAATGGTTCGAGGTGCCGTTCGAGAATGTCCGGCTGGTGTCGCCCTATATAGGCGGCGGCTTCGGCTCCAAGGCGCTGGCGCTCAGCCACGGCGCGGTCGCCGCCAGCGCCGCCAGGATGCTCGCCCGGCCGGTGCGCCT